>JAAVYC010000013.1 GCA_022790905.1 Lachnospiraceae bacterium
ACGTGCCCCAGGCGGCTCATTCATCTGTCCAAATACCATACAGGTCTTATCAATAACTCCTGATTCTTTCATCTCGTAGTAGAGGTCATTTCCCTCACGGGTACGCTCCCCTACACCGGTAAATACAGAGTAACCACCATGCTCTGTCGCAATATTGTGAATTAACTCCTGAATCAATACGGTCTTACCTACTCCGGCACCGCCGAACAGACCGATCTTTCCACCCTTCTGATAAGGACAGAGAAGATCCACGACCTTAATACCTGTCTCTAACATCTCTGTGGATGTCGCCTGTTCTTCAAATGTCGGCGCTTTTCTGTGGATTGGCATATATTCTACATCGGAAGGAGGATCCACTTCATCAATTGGTTCTCCTAGGACATTGAACATACGACCGAGAGTTGCCTCTCCAACTGGAACCCTGATTGCTGCCCCAGTCGCTACGGCATCCATTCCACGTACTAAACCATCTGTAGGTCCCATGGCAATACACCGCACTGTATCATCACCCAAATGCTGCGATACTTCCACTACTAATCTTTTTCCCTCTTTGGTTTTAATCTCAATAGCGTCATTTATTTCCGGAAGATTTCCCTCCGTATATTTAATATCTAATACAGCACCGATAATCTGAGTGATTTTTCCCACATTTGTTTCTGCCATTTTTCCTATCACTCCTTTAAATTTATTATAGATATCTGACATTTAAGAGATTGCCTCTGCTCCTGCAATAATCTCTGTCAATTCCTGTGTAATAGAGCTCTGACGCGCTCTGTTATACTTCAATGTCAAATCACTGATCATATCTTCTGCGTTACTTGTAGCAGAATCCATCGCCTGCATTCTCGCACCATTCTCACTCGCTACCGCTTCTACCAAAGCTCCGTAAAAAAGACTTGTCACATACTTTGGAATGATCATATCCAACGCCTCTTCCTCCGTCGGTTCATAATTCATCAGTATGTTTGTTTCATCCTCGGCAGTAAGCTCCTCATCGTCAAAAGAAACCGGAAGCAATTTCATAAGTGTTGGTTCATGAACAACCGTATTTTTAAAATGTGTATAAGCCAGATAAATTTCTCCAATCTCACCCTGCTGATATGCTTCTAAAACTTCCTTACAAATAGCAGCTGCATCGGCATACTCTGGGGCTTCAATCACTTCTGGATAAGAATTCTTAATCTCATACCCACGGCGTTCTAAAGCCTCACGACCTTTATTTCCGATCGTATATAATTCCAGGTCTTCTTTTTTCAAATCTCCACCTGTAATCAATTTCACGATATTGGAATTATAACCTCCCGCTAATCCGCGATTTGACGTGATCACAACGATGGCTTTTTTTTCTGAATCATTTTTCTTCAAATAAGGATGGTTCATATTTCCAGACTTTGCAAGCATAGACGTTACCGTCCGATACATATAATTAAAAAATGGATTTGCCTGCTCTGCATGAATTTTCGCCTTTTGCAGTTTTACGGTAGATACAAGTTTCATGGCTTTTGTGATCTGCTGCGTACTCTGTATGCTGCCTTTTCTTCTCTTTATGTCCCTCATTGAGGCCATATATCTTCACCGCCATTCCTATTTAAAGTCTGCTTTACACTCTTCAATCGATTTCACTAACTTTTGTTCTGCCTCTTCCGTCAGCTCTTTTGTGTCATGAATTGAAGTAATGATCTCTGGATATTTCGTATCAATATGCTCAAATAATTCTCTTTCAAAATCTAAGATTCGCTCTACCGGAATATCCAACAAATATTTTTTCGTTGCCGCATAAATAATCGCTACTTGATGTTCTACAGCCATTGGTTTATATTGTGGCTGTTTTAAAATTTCACGGATTCTTTCTCCCTGCGCCAACTTCTCTTTTGTATCGGCATCCAATTCGGAACCAAACTGGGAGAATGCTGCTAACTCGCGATACTGCGCTAATTCCACACGAATCGGAGCTGCAATTTTCTTAATCGCTTTGATCTGTGCTGCACCACCTACACGTGATACAGATAAGCCGGCATTGATCGCTGGACGGAATCCCGCATTGAACATCTCTGTCTCCAAATAAATCTGACCGTCTGTGATAGAAATTACATTCGTTGGAATATAGGCTGATACATCGCCTGCCTGCGTCTCAATAATCGGTAAAGCTGTCAGAGAACCTCCGCCCAAGCTGTCATTCAATCTTGCTGCACGCTCTAACAGTCTTGAATGTAAGTAGAATACGTCACCCGGATAAGCCTCACGTCCTGGCGGTCTTCTAAGAAGCAGGGAAAGGGTACGATAAGCCGTTGCATGTTTACTCAAATCATCATAGACAACAAGTACATCCTCACCGTTCTCCATCCATTCTTCTCCCATTGCACATCCGGAATATGGAGCAATGTATTGTAATGGCGCAAGCTCACTTGCCGTAGATGCCACGACAGTCGTATAACTCATAGCACCAAATTCTTCCAATGTATTTACGATTGATGCAACCGTGGATGCTTTCTGTCCGATGGCAACATAAATACATTTTACGCCCTGACCTTTTTGATTAATAATTGTGTCAATAGCGATTGCCGTCTTACCAGTCTGACGGTCACCGATAATCAATTCACGCTGACCTCTTCCGATCGGAATCATGGAATCAATCGCTTTGATACCCGTTTGTAAAGGAGTATCTACAGATTTTCTGGAAATAACACCAGATGCCACTCGTTCAATCTGACGGTATTTTTGTGTCTCAATCGGTCCCTTGCCATCAATTGGCTGACCTAATGCATTGACAACACGTCCTGTCATCGCATCGCCTACCGGAACTTCTACCACTCTTCCGGTTGTTTTTACGGTATCTCCTTCGTTGATATTTTTCTGGTCACCTAAAAGTACGGCACCAACATTATCTTCTTCGAGGTTCAATACCATTCCATATACTTCACCAGGGAATTCTAAAAGCTCTCCCTGCATTGCGTTCTCAAGGCCATGAATACGAGCAATACCGTCTGCCACCTGGATGACTGTGCCCACATCGGCAACTTCCAGTTTATCCGCATAACGTTTGATCTGCTCCTTAATAACGGAACTGATTTCTTCTGGTCTTAAATTCATGGAACTTCCTCACCTACTTTCAACTTTTTTATTCTGTCATTCCTAATGGAATATTATAGAGTTCTTTCGACAGCTCATATAATTTTGTCCTGATACTGCTGTCCACCACTCTATCCTTGATACGAATCACCATACCGCCAATCAAAGCAGCATCTACATGATAGTGCATCTCAAAGGATACGTATTTTGTGGTCTCCAAAAGTCTCGTCTCCACAAGTTTCTTCTGAGCCTCAGACAATTCCACGGCCGAAGTCACATAAGCAGTTCCGATATTTTTATATTCTTTTACTTCATTCAAAAAATAAATGAACACGTCTTCCATCTCATTGAAATGATTTTTGGCAATCAGCATTCGCATTAACCCAATCATTTCATCCGATATTTTTCCTTTAAAAATATCTTCTATGAGCCGTAATTTTTCTTCTTTTACAATCTGCGGATGATTCATCAGCCGGGTTAACTCCTGATTTTCCTCTAAGACTTTCAGAATTCCCTTTGCCTCCTCAGAAAAATCATCGACACGGTTTTCTTCCACGGCATTCTCAAATAAAGCATCCCCATATGTTTTGGATACTAACTTTGCCATGTTGAATCACCCATTTCTTTTAAAGTTTCATCTACTAAGGTGTCCTGAATCGTTGTATCAATCGATGCAGACACAACTTTCTCGGCCATCAAAGATGCAATCTCGATGACTTCTTGTTTCATTTCATCCATAGCACGCTTCTTTTCAAGTACCGCTTCTTCATTTGCGCGTTTAATAATGCGGGATGCCTCTTCTTTGGCCTCCTCTATAATACGCGCTTCATTTTTCAACGCTTTCTGGCGAGCCTCACTTAAAATCTGTTCAGCTTCTTTTTCTATATTTTTCAGCTTTGCGTCGTACTCAGCTTTTAATGCAGCTGCATCTTCTTTGTCAGATTTCGCTGTATCTAGATCCGTTTTAATCCTTAACTGTCTGTCCTCTAACATTTTACGGACTGGATTAAAGAGCAGATAGGATAAAAACATAAACAGGAAGAAAACAGCAATTGCCGCTAGTATGGTATCTTGCAACAGCTGAAAATCCAGATCAAATAATCTCTCCATTCTTTAGAAGTATGCCTCCTTTCTATTAATTTGCTACTCCCAATTATTTTGCTAATGGTTTTACAAAGAGTAAAAGGATTGCAACCAATAAGCCGTAGAGACCTGTTGTCTCGGCTACCGCCTGACCCAATAACATCGTAGAAGTAATATCAGATTTTGCACCCGGATTTCTTCCCACTGCAGATGCCGCATGTCCTGCTGCAATACCCTGACCAATACCAGGTCCGATACCTGCGATAACAGCAAGACCTGCACCGATTGCTGAACAAGCTAATATTAAATCATTTCCTGTAATCATAATATAATCCTCCTAAAAAATAAATTATTCTGTGTCCATCGCTTGGTTCACATAAGTCATCGTGAGCATACAGAAAACATAGGTCTGTATTGCTCCTGAGAACAAATCAAAATAAAAATGTAATGCTGCTGGCCATACAAGAGCAATTTTTCCCAAAAGTGCATAGACCAACGCCATAATAATCGTTCCCGATAGCACATTCGCAAATAGACGAAGCGAAAGAGAAACCGGAACGGCAATATCTCCGATGAGGTTGATCGGTGCCCAGAACACCCACGGGTCACATAAACCTTTAACCACACCGCTGACCTTCTGATACTTGAATTTACAGAATGTAATCATCGTAAATGTAATCAGTGCCATCGCGAAAGTGGTTCCATAATCTGCTGTCGGCGGTCTTAAACCAAACAGTCCGGAAATATTGCTAAAAAGAATAAACAAAAAAATAGTACTGACATAATTCCTGAGTTTTTTTGCATTTCCTCCCATAACGCCTTCCACGACTCCGTCTAACTTCTCTACGATCAATTCTGCAATATTTTGCAGGGTATCGGGCACATCTGTTGCATGTTTCATCTTACGATTGATCATAAACGCAAAACCGATCAAAATCAGCATTACAATCAAAATATTGACATGCGAGGTTGTGATCCAAAGAGTCTGACCACCAATCTTGTAAGAAAGAAGCCCATGCACCATAATATCCACTTCTTCATCCGCACCAGACGCCATCAAAATCGCATGATCCACAATATTCACCTCCTTAATCCTCATGATATATTGCTCTATGAATAAAAGGCTGCAGATATGCCGCCGCCTTCAATCCCATAATACCAACGAACGTCATTAAAATATTTCCAAGACAAAACTTTGCCGTAACAAAAAACGCCACTACCACCACTATATAACGCAAAAGAGACCACATAATAGCCTTGCTTTTTGCGCCGCCTTCGCCGTAAAGCGTGACGGCATCCTCAATGACAATTGCCATATGAATTGCCATTCCCAAAGCCAATACAATCCCAATCCAGAGTCCTGTACTATAAAGTAATTTCTCTTTTACAAACCAGACACCTGCTAATTGTACTACAACTCCATATAGGATAATTCCCAAAAGAAGCGCCGGAAGTGCTCTATTAAGTCTTTTTATTCTATTCTTTATCATCATTTTCGTATATTTTCTTTGCTACAATATAACAGTTCCTAAATCCTGCTAATGCACCTAAAAAGAACAGTGGAATAATAAAAACGCCCATACCTGTTTTCTTTTCAATTAAGATGCCAATTCCTGTACACAACAAAATAGGAACCAATATGTTAATGCCAAATTGTGTAATCAATACCATCGACTGATAAACGCTCTTTTTGTATTTCACACACAGCTCCTTTCTGTTCAAAGACAAAAAACCATACAAGAATAATTATACTATTTTCTAAAAAATTGTCTATATCATTCTATAAAATTTCTGTACTTTTCATGCTACAAAATCATTTTGACTTCCCGATCTGTATGTTCATATTTTCGATATTTCACCCCCGCTGCATCTAACATCTTTTTCGATGCGATGACACCAGGTGTATTTTTATACTTATCTTCATCATAAACAATCATTTTTATACCTGACTGGATAATTGCTTTGGCACATTCATTACACGGAAATAACGAAACATATAACGTAGAACCTTCTAAACTGCCCCCTCTGTAATTTAAAATTGCATTCAATTCGCTGTGCGTCGTATAAAAATACTTATTTTCCAGCGGTTCTCCCTCTCTTGCCCACGGAAATTCATCGTCTGAACAACCCGTTGGAAATCCATTGTATCCCATAGAAAGAATCTTGTGATCTTTACTCACAATACATGCACCCACTTGAGTATTCGGATCTTTAGAACGCAATGCAGAAAGCATTGCAACGCCCATAAAATATTCATCCCAGCTGATATAGTCTTTCCTTTTATCACTCATTGTTAATCCTTCCCTGATCATAATCTCATAATTTTCGCTGTAAAACTTTTCCCACTGATATAAAATATGGATTGTCTTAAGGACAATCCACAAATCATCTATTTTGTGCCAAAAATACGATCTCCAGCATCACCAAGCCCTGGAACAATATATCCATTTTCATTCAAATGTTCGTCCACCGCTCCAATATACATATCTACATCCGGATGTTCCTTTTTCATCCGCTCTATACCTTCCACAGCGGCAATGATGCACATAAAATGAATCTTTTTTACTCCTTTGTCTTTTAACATCTGAATTGCCGCAGAACAAGAACCTCCTGTGGCAAGCATTGGATCCACGACAAAAACTTCCCTCTCATCACAGTCTTTCGGAAGCTTACAATAATATTCTACCGGTTCTAGAGTCTCCTCATTTCGATACAATCCAACATGTCCCACTTTTGCAGACGGAATCATAGCAAGCATTCCATCCACCATTCCAAGACCAGCTCGCAAAATCGGTACCACAGCCAATTTCTTTCCCTTCAATTCCTTCACCATCGTTTTACAGATTGGCGTTGTAATCTCTGCATCTTTTAATTCCAAATCTCTCGTCGCCTCATAACACATCAGCATAGCAATCTCGCTGATCAAAGTCCGAAAATCTTTTGACCCTGTGTCAGATCTGCGGATCCATCCTATTTTGTGTTGAATCAATGGATGTTCCATAATCGTTACTTTTGACATATTTTATCTCCTTCATTTAATAATTTTACTAGCTTTTTAATGGATTTATTTAATGTTTCGTAACAAATCCCGTATGCCTGTAAATTTCCTCCATATGGATCTAAAATCTCTAATTCATCTCCGACTAATTTCGTTAATACTTCTACGTTTTCTTGTATAAGATCCGGAAAAAGTTCCATTAACTTTTCACGATTTTCTTCACTCATAGTCAGAAGTAATGTATCGTCTGTAATGTCTTCTTTTTGCAGCTGCACAGACATAAATCCCTCTGTTTTCAATCCATTACTAATCATCACTGCTTCTGCTTTTTGATTGAGTGGTTCTGGAAATAACACCACTAATCCACGGGAAAAAATCTCTATTGGATGATTTAAAACTTGTTCTTCTAAGATCCCCGCCGCCATCGGTGCACGGCAAGTCCCATCATCCTCAATAAATATAATTCGATGATATTCTCTCATATTCTTCTCCTGCTTCGCCTCTAAGACACGGTGGCCCGCAGCTTTTAACAGGCGGTTCATAATAGCCTGTCCCAACCCTGGAGAAATAAAACTCTCCGAATATATTTTATCCACATCCAGTTCATCAAAACTGCGCAATATATCATAAAGACGTTTTGCAATCGTTCTCTCATCGTTCCGTGCGCCGATACTCAGCACTTTACCG
>JAAVYC010000203.1 GCA_022790905.1 Lachnospiraceae bacterium
AAAATGAGTAAAATTTTAGGGAAAAGTTTTTGAAAACCGGGACTTGCTTTGACAAACCTCGCAAAACAAAATCCATATAATAGCTTTCAGTCACGAAAAAATCAGGACAGGAGGTTTTATTATGAAAAGGATTAGAACAAAAGAGATGATTTTATATGTATTAGGAGTTTTGCTTTGCAAAGTGGGCATTGCAGATTGTTACCCCTTTATCACTGCCTATTTTACGATTCTCTATCTGGAGATGGATCGAAAAATAATGGCATTTGTGACTTGTTATATAGGAATGGTGATTTTTTTGCCGGTTACACAGTTGGGGAAATATAGTGTCGCAGTGGCAAGTATTGCAATTGTGATTGCGCTCATCGAATGGGTAGATAAAAATTGCCGCATTCAGCATGCAGCGATAACAGCGGGAGCGATGACTACTTTGGTCTCTTTGGGTGGCAGTCTTCTTTCTATAAAAGGAGGAGGTTACATAACATCTTCTATTTTGGAGGGAATTGTTATTTATGGAATTGTCGTCTTAGGCTGCCGTTTGGTGCATATGGTAGTACATGGAAGAGAGATTATTGAGATTGCAAAGGAGAATGAGAATTTTACTAAAGATCAGAGGCTTATGACATATGCGGAATCATTTAATGGACTTTCCCAGGCGTTTGCCAGAATGAACGCCGCTACCCAGAGAGATTCTCAGGAAGAATGGGGGCAGGTTCAAAACGAGATTACCGGAAAGATTTGTGCTTCCTGCAATATGTGTGGGATGTGCTGGGAGGAGAGCAGCCCCGTTTACAATGTCTTTACGAGTTTGATACAATCGATTGAAAAATTCGGAAAGGCGGAAGTGGAGTACGAGGAGCGGCTAAAAGATTATTGCCCCTATGCGGATGATATCACAAAAGAAGCGATTCGTATCTTCGAAAGGATGAAAGCGAATGCGGCCTGGTATAATCGCCTGTTGGCAAATCGGGAGATGATTGCACAACAGTTAGATGCCATGGCTTTTATTATGGAAGATTGCGCAAAAGAATATGAGGATCTGAGCAAAAAAGAAAAAAGTATGCTTGCGCAAATTCGTTTTTTGGCAAGGGATCGGGGGTTTTTCATCACACAGATGCATCTCTACCGCAAACAAAATGGGCGTTTGCAACTTGTGACTACCGTTCACGCCAAGGCGGGTTGCCTCCCGATCAAAGAATATAGGGAGGCAGTCAGCCGAGGAATGGGAATTTCGATGATTCAGCATAAAGATAGTCGAAATTTAATCGGGACAGAAAATTGTTCCATTGTCTTTGAGGAAAATACGAAATATCACGCGATTCACGGGGTGGCGCGTCTGACAAAAGATGGGGCGGCAATCTCCGGAGATAATTTTTCCTTTTTGGAACTGGAAAATGGACAGATGGTTATGAGTCTCTCTGACGGTATGGGGTCTGGCATTGAGGCGTGTAAAGAGAGTGAAACCGTAATTGAGTTGATTGAAAAATTTTTGGAGGCAGGGTTTTCCAAAGAGACGGCGATCCGTATGATGAATTCCGCAATGGTAATACGGGGAGAAGATGACGTGTTTTCTACTATTGATATGGCTTCCGTGGACTTGTATGATGGAATGGCCGAGTTTTACAAAGTGGGGGCATCTGCTACGTTTATCAAGAAAGAAGAGGGGGTAGAATGTCTCTTATCGACAAGTTTGCCCGTGGGCGTCTCCCATAAAATGGAATTGGATGGGATAAAAAAGCAGCTGCGGGATGGGAATTTTCTTGTCATGGTATCGGATGGTGTGCTAGAATATCTGCATGTGCCAGAAGCGGAAGAGACAATGGGAGAAATTATCAGGAGTATTGATACAAATAATCCCGAAAAATTGGCAAAAGGGATTTTAGAAAAAGTGCTGCTGTTTACAGGCGGAAAAGTAATGGATGATATGACCGTATTAACGGCAGGTATCTGGGAGAAATAATGTTAGAAAAGATATTACGATTTACAAAAGAGTACCGGATGATCGAAAAAGGGGACCGGGTAATTGCAGGCGTATCGGGGGGCGCAGACTCGGTATGTCTGTTTCTTGTCCTGCAGGAATTGGGGAAAGAGTTGGGATTCGAATGGAAAGTGGTTCATGTGGAACATGGAATACGGGGCAGTGAGAGCAAAAAAGATGCCGAATTTGTAGAGGACTTGTGTAAAAGAGAGGGGATCGAGTTTCAGTGTTTCCACGTGGATGTGCCAAGGACGGCGAAAGAAAAAAAATGTACATTGGAAGAAGCAGCGCGTAATCTGCGCTATACTATTTTAGAGAGGGCAGCAAAGGACTGGGGCGGAGCTAAGATTGCGGTTGCGCACAACAGACAAGACGATGCAGAGACCGTATTATTTCATCTGATCCGGGGAAGTGGTCTTCACGGTATCTGTGGTATTTTTCCGGTCCGCGGAAATATTGTTCGTCCCCTGCTGCACACAGACAGAGAAGAAATTTTAGCTTTTCTGGAAAAACGGAACCAGGAGTACCGTATAGATAGCACAAACAATGATGAGCGTTACAGCAGAAATAAAATTCGTTCTAAGGTTCTTCCGGAATTTTGTGCAATAAATTCTCAGGCTATTCGCCATATTCAAAGTACGGCAGACTTTGTAAAAGAAGTGACAAGTTATTTACAAGAGCAGACGAAATTGGCAGAATCTGCCTGTGTAAACAGGGAAAGAGGGAGGATTCGAATTGCAAGAGAAGAGTTTTTTAAATATGACAGAATAATTAGGAAAGAAATTTTGCGCAGTGTTTTGTACTCTCTGATGGATACGGGGAAAGATATAGAGCAGGTGCATTTTGAAATGATAGAGGAGCTTTTTTTTAGACAGACGGGAAAAAGAGTGATACTTCCCCAAGGAATTGAGGCATGGCGCAGTTATGAGGGAATCAAAATATGTGCCTCAAAAGAGATATGGATCTCATCCGATGAGCACTGCCTTAAAAAAGAGGAATTGGAGGTTTCTGAAGAAAAAGAAGTCCGATGTGGCCCGTTCACTATGAAATTAGTGGATAACAGAGAGTTTTTAGGAGAAGTTCCGCAAAAAACATATACGAAATGCTTCGATTATGATAAGATAAAAGATAAATTGTTGATGAGAAAGCGAAAGGAAGGAGACTATTTTATTTGCGATGAAAAAGGTCATTCTCAGAAATTAAAGCGTTATTTCGTCAATGAAAAAATTGAGGCAGAGGAACGGGAACATATCTGGCTTTTGGCGGAGGGTGCCCATGTACTCTGGATTGTCGGGCATCGCATCAGTGCCTATTATAAAGTACAAAAGGAGACAAAGAGGATATTAAAAGTACGGTTTGATGGAGGAAGAGGAAATGAAGGAAATTGTTCGGGTGTTAATTTCTGAGGAAGAAGTCAGCAGGAAAACGCGGGAAATGGCGAGGCAGATTAGCGAGGATATTGGTGATGAACCTATCACACTGATCTGCATTCTAAAGGGATCTGTATTTTTTTCCTGTGAATTGGCAAAACATATCAAGGGACCGGTGATGCTTGACTTTATGTCTGTGACAAGTTATGGCAATGATACAAAGTCCAGTGGTGTGGTAAAAATTATAAAAGATCTGGACGATTCTCTGGAAGGGAAAAATGTACTGGTTGTAGAGGATATTATTGATTCGGGAAGAACGTTGAATTATCTGATGAAAAATTTGCAGGCACGTCACCCCAAGAGTCTGAAGTTATGTACGCTTTTGGATAAACCGGAGCGTAGAGTGGTAGATGTAAATGTGGACTATACGGGATTTGAGATTCCAGATGAGTTCGTAGTCGGTTTTGGACTGGATTACGCGCAAAGATATAGAAATCTACCTTATATTGGAGTGCTTGAATTTAAGGAATAAAGGAGGTTTCTAATTGAAAAAAAATTATAGAGGAATAGGGTTTTATATCGGGCTTATCGCCATTGTGATTTTGGCGTGGTATATGTTAAGCAATAGCCAGAATACGGCAGGGGCCTATACGTATGCAGAATTTAAAGAGGCTTTGGATGAAAATGAAGTTGTAACAGTAATCGTTCAGCCAAATCGGGAAATTCCCACCGGAGTGCTGAAAATCACATTGGAGAACAAAGAGACTGTGAATTTGACGGTTTCGGACGTCAATGAAGCCCAAAAGGTGATGGAAGGTTATGATTTTAAATCTTATGTTGTGCGGGATGTACCAGCGGAGAACTGGTTGTCCTCTCTGCTCCCATTGCTTTTGACGTTTGGAGCGATGTTCATTTTATTTATGATGCTCAATAACCAAAATACGGGAGCTGGCGGAAGTTCTAAGATGATGAATTTTGGTAAGAGCAGAGCGAAAATCAACACAGATGAAAATAATAAAGTCACTTTTGACAATGTGGCGGGTCTTCGTGAGGAGAAGGAAGAGTTAGAAGAGATTGTAGACTTTTTGCGGGCGCCGAGAAAATATACAAAACTAGGAGCGAGAATTCCTAAAGGAGTCCTCTTAGTGGGCCCTCCAGGAACCGGTAAGACATTGCTTGCAAAAGCGATTGCTGGCGAGGCGGGAGTACCATTTTTTAGTATCTCAGGTTCAGACTTCGTGGAAATGTTTGTCGGAGTCGGCGCCTCTAGAGTCAGAGACTTATTTGAGGATGCGAAGAAAAATGCTCCGTGTATTGTGTTTATTGACGAGATTGATGCAGTCGCAAGACGCAGAGGAACCGGTATGGGAGGCGGACACGACGAGCGCGAGCAGACGCTCAATCAGCTTCTCGTGGAAATGGATGGATTTGGTGTCAATGAGGGAA
Organism: Lachnospiraceae bacterium; assembly: GCA_022790905.1. GTDB lineage: Bacteria > Bacillota > Clostridia > Lachnospirales > Lachnospiraceae > Maccoyibacter. The sequence continues at coordinate 4,792 of JAAVYC010000203.1, forward strand.
TTATTGTTATGGCGGCGACGAATCGTGTGGACATCCTGGACCCGGCGATTATGCGTCCGGGACGATTCGACAGAAAAGTACATGTCGGCAGACCGGATATCGGTGGTCGGGAAGAGATTTTGGGCGTTCATGCCAAAAATAAACCACTGGGCGATGATGTGAATTTAAAACAGATTGCGCAGACTACGGCTGGATTTACCGGAGCGGATTTGGAAAATCTTTTAAATGAGGCGGCCATCGTTGCAGCGAGAAAAGATCGCGCCTATATCGTACAGGAGGATATCCGCAAATCTTTTGTAAAAGTTGGGATCGGTGCGGAGAAGAAGAGTCGTATTATCAGTGAGAAAGAAAAGAAAATTACAGCATATCATGAGGCGGGACACGCGGTTCTATTCCATGTGCTCCCGGATGTGGGACCGGTTTATTCTGTGTCCATTATTCCGACTGGAGCCGGAGCAGCGGGATATACCATGCCGTTGCCGGAAAAGGATGAGATGTTCAACTCCAAGGGAAGAATGTTACAAGAGATTGTTGTTGGCTTAGGCGGACGTGTGGCCGAGGAACTCGTTTTTGATGATATTACAACAGGAGCTTCTCAGGATATCAAGCAAGCCACGAGTCTCGCAAAAGCGATGGTAACAAAATATGGTATGTCTGAAAATGTTGGGCTGATTAACTATGACAGTGATGATGATGAAGTATTTATCGGTCGCGATCTAGCCCACACAAGAGGTTACGGCGAGAATGTAGCTTCTAAAATTGATTCCGAAATCAAGCGCATTATTGACGAGTGCCACGAGCGTGCAAAAGAGATTATTCATGAATATAAGGATGTACTCGACTCTTGTGCAGAATTGCTTTTAGAGAAAGAAAAAATAACGAGAGAAGAATTTGAGGCTCTATTTGAGAATCGGGTGTAGAAATGTCGTTTTCCAAAGAAAGTATGGAGAAAATTGAGGGAATTGTGCAAAATACAATCTAAAAATCAAGAAGTGATAGATTTGACATATACAAAATGCACAAAATAGTGTTACCATTTTTAGCAAGTTTGTGCACACTTATCTGTAGACGGATGCTACAATAATAACCGTAAAAACCCCCCAATACATTATATAGTT
>JAAVYC010000204.1 GCA_022790905.1 Lachnospiraceae bacterium
GGATTCCCTCTATTCGATTGTGCAGATGCCGAGTGGAGTTCCGGTGGCAACTGTGGCAATTAATGGGGGACAGAATGCAGGAATTCTTGCGGCAAAAATTTTAGCAACAGCGGACAGCAAACTGTTAGAAAAACTTGAAGCATATAGCAGCGAAATGAAAGAGCAGGTAGTAGAAAAAGACGAGCGGTTGCAGCGAACAGGATATAAAGAATATAAATAGGAACTAAGAGATAGCTCAACAGCATTGTTGAGCTATTTGTATTTTGAAAAAAGAAAAATCTTTTCCATTACTTGAAAAATTGATTTTGAAAAAAATCTGTTATAATAATATGCAAAGAGCTGTTTTCGAATAAAATTAAATTTACGTTAAAAGAATGTGATAAATGATATGCATATCGTTTATATCGAACGGGTAAATGTGAGATTGTTTGTTCGAGAACAAAAGATTTGGTCAGGAAAAGGATTTCCTATGAAAATGCATTATTACAATTAGCATGGGAAGAGGTGAAAATGGATGAAAATACGGGATATCGAACGAAAACGGGAAAATATTTTGACAGTGTTATGAAGGTTTTGCTGTCAACTGCATCACAGTTTATAGATTCGTTTTATATTTACAATGAGGGTTAAGTGGAATGAAAAGAATAAAATTATCATTTTTTATTACAGTGTTAATTATATTGATTCAATCAATTACATTGCTGCTGCTTTATGGCAGTGTGAGTAAGTCGGTTACTGATAATATCCGTAATGCTACGATTGATAGTATGCAGACGATGGTGAAAGAACGTTCTATCATTATAGAAGATTACGTAATAGAAAAGGAAAAATCTCTCACAGCATATAGTCGAGCAGGCGAGATCAAAAATCTGTTACAAAATCCTAACGATAAAGCAGCAGTTGAAGCGGCACAAAAATATACAGAAGAGTTCAGTAAAGATATGGAAAATCTGGAAGGAATTTATACAAGCGGGTGGGATACGCATGTTTTAGCACACACGAATCCAGATGTAGTAGGAATTCGTACAAGAGAGGGAGAACCTTTGAAAAAATTGCAGGAATCGATGTTAGCTGCCAAAGGTGTATATAATGCTGGAGTTATTTTTTCGCCTGCTAGTGGAAAACAAATTATTTCTATGTATCAGCCTTGTTTTGATGAACAAAATAATCCGATCGGATTAGTCGGCGGAGGCGTATATATTGCAGGTTTAAAAGAACTTTTGGACGATCTTCCTGTTGCAGGATTAAAGCAAGCAAAATATTATCTTATTGATACAAAAACTGGTACATATATTTTTCATGAGGATGATAAAAAATTAGGAAAAAAGGCAGATGAGAGCTATATTGTTGATATTGTGAAAAATATACGTTCAAAAGGTAAATCAGAGTTAACAGATTATATAGAATATGTAAAAAAAGACTCTAAAAATATTGCCGCATATCACTATTCTGCCGATAGAGATTGTATTTTTCTTTTGACAGATTCTGCCGATGAGATCTTTGTGGATGCGAATCAGACAAAACATAATATGCGTGTGATTTGTGCCTTAGCTTTGTTGGTACTGATGGTGATCACTTATGTGATTATAAATGTGTCAATGAAACCTTTATCACCGATCGGTAAAACTTTATTTTCCATTGCGCAATGTGATATTCGCAATGAAAGCGAAGTGAAAAAATATATTAATAGAAAAGACGATTTTGGTGAGATAGCGCAGGCAACTGGTATTGTGATCACATCACTTCGCGATATCATTGGAACGATGAAGAACTGTTGTATGTCACTAAACGAAAGGGTATATTCCTTAGAAGAATACTCGGTGAAACTTGTTGATGGAGTAGCTGGCAATAAATCCACGACAAAGGAATTGTCAGCGAGCTTAGACAACATTAGCAGTGCAATAGAAAAAACGAATCAAGAGGTTGTAAATATTCAACATGCCATAAACGATGTTACAAATCGTCTGCAGCAAAGTGTGGAATCGAGCAATTCTATGTTTGAAGGCGCAATAAAGATGAGAAATTTGGCCAAATTGAGTTTTAGAAGCAGTAAAGAAAAGCTGAATGAGACAAAGATTATTGCGAGATCTGCAATCGACAATTTAAATAAATTATCTCAAATTAACACTATGACAGCAAGCATATTAGACATATCGGAACAGACAAATCTGCTGTCATTAAATGCCACAATTGAAGCCTCAAGAGCTGGTGAGGCTGGAAAAGGCTTTGCAGTTGTTGCCGGTGAGATCAGTCGTTTGGCAACGACATCAAAAAATACAGCATCGAATATCCAGGAAATATGTATCGCTTCTAATGATAGCATTCAAGCAGTTAATGAAATTATTCAAGAAATTATGAATTTTGTAGAACAGGACGTATTGACATATTTTGAAGAATTTGCAACGCAGTCAAATGAATATAGTTCTTCGATGGAAACGGTGATGCAGGATATCCAAAAAATAAATATTTTTGTGAACGATTTAGAAAAGTCGATTGAACATATAGCTGGCAATATATCGTCAATCAATGAGATTTCAGACGAGAATAGTCATGCGATTGCGGGCATTGTTCATAAGATAGAAGATACTGCAAATATCGCTGTTGAAATCCAAAATCAATCTGAAGAAAATAGAAAGATGGCGGCAGATTTGGAGAATATTGCAGATAAGTTTACATTGGGTTAGTTTTAATATATTGCAAAGAGGGCGAGATTCTCGCCCTCTTATAATGTCTATGAACAAAATCAGTTGTGTCAGAATCATTTCCGATACGACTGTCCTATTTTATATCAAATAATTTTTTACAATAAATTGATATGATGTGATTTTGCTTCTGCAACGATTTCTTCTGGCCAGAGAGAGCATTGGACTTCTCCGATATGAGCTTTTCTCAAAAAGAACATGCAGATACGGGACTGACCAATTCCTCCGCCGATTGTAAATGGAACTGTTTCTTCAATAACAGCTTTTTGAAACGGTAAACTAGCGCGTTCTGCACATCCCGCTTTTTCAAGCTGAGATAAAAGAGCGTCTTTATCCACACGGATCCCCATGGAGGACAGTTCTAAGGCAATGTCCAAGACAGGATAGTAGACCACAATATCAGCGTTTAAAGCCCAGTCGTCATAGTCTGGTGCACGTCCATCATGTCGAATACCGGAAGCCAGGAGATCCCCGATTTGCATAATGCATACGGCGCCTTTTTCTTTGGCGATATGATATTCACGTTGTTTTGGCGGCACATTCGGGTAGAGGTCTTCCAATTCCTGTGTTGTGATAAAAAAGATCTCTTTTGGAAGAATTTCCTGAATGTAATCATACTGTATTGCCATATATTTTTCTGTCTTTCTCAATACTTTATATACAGTGCGCACAGTATTTTTTAAGGTATCCAGATGGCGTTCTTCTCGTCTGATAATTTTTTCCCAGTCCCATTGATCGACAAAAATAGAATGAATGTTGTCAGTCTCTTCATCTCGACGAATGGCATTCATATCGGTGTAGAGGCCTTCTCCTGCCAAAAACCCATATTTGCCCAATGCGTAGCGTTTCCATTTTGCAAGTGAGTGAACGATTTCAGCTTCCCGTCCGTTCTGTTCCTTGATATCGAAAGAGACGGGCCGTTCTACGCCGTTTAGATTATCGTTTAAACCAGACGTTGGATCCACAAATAAAGGGGCGGAAACACGCGCTAAATGTAATCGTTCGGATAAAAGATTTTGAAAGAAGTCTTTTACTGTTTTGATTGCGACCTGTGTATCGTGTAAGTTCAGGTCGGGTTCATAGTCTTTTGGGATAATTAAATTTTCCATGAAAATCCTCGATTCTTTTTAAATATTACCTGTTTTCTAACAGATTCAAATCTTAGATATTATAACATATGAATCCAAAAATGCAAAAAGAAACGATGTTTAAAGAGATTTGTGGTAAAATTAATACATTATAAAGAAGATAAAAAGAAAAGGAGTACTGCATATGGAAATCAAAAATGGAAAGAGAATAAACGGTTTACAAAAAAGAAAGTGACAAAGAAAGCAGCTGCAGAAAGTACGTCGCTTACTGTTCCCAAATTAGTTCAGGGAAAAAAATATTATGTAAGAATGCGCGCGTACAAAACTATAAAAGGAAAGAAAAAGTATGGAAAGTGGAGTAATATAAAAAATGTTACGGTAAAAAAAGCAATAGCGAAAGCCGCTATAAAAACGGTGAGTAGTCCGGATCTGGGGAAATTAAAGATTACCTGGAAAAAGCTATCTAAAATTAGCGGATATCAGGTGCAAATAGCCGGAAATGCAAAATTTCAAAATGGAAAACAAAATAAAGCGGTGTCTGCAAAGAGTACGTCGCTTACCATTTCCAAATTGACACAGGGAAAAAGATATTATGTGAGAATGCGTGCATATAAAGCGGTGAAAGGAAAAAAGGAATATGGAAAATGGAGTAATACAAAGAGCGTCGTAATTAAAAAGAAAGCGGCTACAGATCAAGATAATATGAAGAAGCGACGGCATATGGTTTTGACATTGCTCAATATAGCAGTAAGGATACTTATAAAATAGAAAAAATAAATAGTAGGAATGATGATAGTACCAACACTTATAAAGCGCGTTTTTTATGCAATTCTGATGAAAAATGGATAGATGAACATGTTACGTTTGAAATGGAAAATGTGACACCGACAGCCTATACGAAAATGTTTCGGGATATGGGAGTGTCCTGTGTGATTTCAAAAAAGAGTGTTTTGTCTGCACAAGATTACGTCAGGGAAATGCAAAGATATGGTTTTAAAATTTTAGAACCGTTTACAGAAAATGGTCCAGGAAAACGTAATGAAACACCGGCCGGTGGAAAAATCATTGAGATAGAGGCAGGAGCTGGGGTGAGAGTTATAAAACTGACGGCCAAGAAAGATGGTGTAGTTTTGGGTTATGTTTATTTAGGTTCTTCCGGTTATAATAGTGAAAGAGAATATTCTGCTTTTGATCTCAATTTATATAAACAAGTAAGAGAACGGGTGGAGGCAAAGATTTGGACCGATCAAATGTCTAACTTGGAAAAGATAGGGGCCATGGCAGAATACATTAATGAAACCACACATTATCCAAATATGGAAATCACCAGTAAGGAATATAATCCGACGCTCTGGAATGATTGGTCTGTGGACGGTAAACAGCTGTTTTATAGTATGTTTAATGATGTGATATTAAATCGCATCATGGCCATGGCATGAATCTTTAATATATAAAGATGTGAACGAGAAAAGGACTTTTATCGATGCGCAGGGTCTTACCTATAGTGCAGTGTCTGGAAAGGCAGATTGTAAAAATCACGATTGCAGAAGCAAATTGATATCCTTATCGTCGCAGTAAAAAGCAGTGATTTAGTGACAAATTAATAAGACATTTAATATTTTGAACCATTGCCGGGTATTTACATAAATGTGAATGCCTGGCTTGTTTTGTGATATGGGAATCTGATGTTGGAAGAATTGAAATTTTTTGCAGAATTTTCTGGGCTTTGTACGATTCATCTATCCATATATTTTATTACAAAAAAGTATTGACATAATATGTAACACATGATATCTTTAAATAGGTTCGAACTTGTATATACATATTCGAATGAAAGAGAGTTACATTTTAACAACTTTATTAATGAGATAGGAGGATTTTATTATGACAGGTGCAAACATCAGAAAAATGAGTAAACAAGAATTGGGACAATTTTTTGAGTGTTCCCATATAAGCTATAATCCAAAAGAGAAAATAGTTGAGAATTGCAAGAAAGCGTTGGAGTATCAGATTGCAGGTGTATATTGCAATCCTTATGAGGTACCAATTGTGAAGCCAATGATTGAGGGCAGCGGGTTATTTCTTGGTATGAGTCTCGCATTCCCAAGAGGAATTGACCTCCCGGATGTCAAAGCATACAACGCACAGAAGATTCAAGAACTTGGAGTGACGAATATTGATTTTGTTATTAACTATCGCGCAGTGAAAGAAGGCAATTGGGATATCGTAGAAGAAGAAGTTGAGAAGGTCAGAAATGCGGTTCCAGAAGCGGTATTGAAAATGATCGTGGAATGTTGTGAACTTGATGATGAGCAGCTCACAAAGGCAGTCCAGATTGGCATCAAAAATAAGGTGAATTATATTAAGTCCAGTACCGGACAGCTAAGAGGTCCATCTTTCCATCAAGTTGACATGCTCGCAAAACTGTTAAAGAATACGGATACTTTGCTAAAAGTATCTGGTGTTCAGACACCGAAGTCACAGAATGCATTTATCTATCTTTTAGCGGGAGCAAAAAGAATAGGGTCGCAGAATCCGTTTGAGATGTTAGATGGCATCGATGAACTCAGAGAGGCAGGAATTTTTTAATCTTTGTATATGGTGTATGGTCATATTTGATACGCGTTGTATAGTCTTTATGAGAAATGGGATTATGGAAATTGCGGATTGTATTTCTGGCAGAGTTATTTTATAATCATCCTATATCGTGCTTAAAAGATTTTACAATAAAACGGGAGATATAGGGAATATGCAAAAGAGATCAGATATGGACACGCAGACAGAAGGAATTTATTCGGACCGAATAGATCCGAACTCTTCTGTTAGTTTGAGTAAACAATTAGAGATGATTTTTCGTTCCTTTATCAAAGACGGTATCTGGCTGCCTGATCAGTTGATTCCTTCTGAGATGGAGCTCTGTAAAATGTTTTTGGTTGGGCGTGGTTCGGTGAGGACAGCCATGAAGAAACTGGAGGATCATAAGCTGGTGTATCGAGTTCGCGGCAGAGGAACGGCTGTCATTCCCAAACAATTGGATAGTACCATTCCTTTTACAGGTGTACAGGAAGCAATTTGGAAAAAAAGCAAAGAAAATCACGAAGAGTTAAAAGTACTTTTTCAGGAAGAGAGATCGGTAGACGGTCATGCGGCAGAAAACTTGAGATTGTCTCTTGGGGATAAAATATTATATGTGGAGCGCTGTACGGTTACAGAAAAAATGGAGCAGTTGCGTTCCTTTCAGTATATATATATTCCCTATATGTTTTATAAAAGAATTGACCGAACAAAGATTGGAGTTTGTACATTCCATGAGCTTTTTAGCCAGGCGGGCATCTTCGAGACTGATAGAGAAGAATGGCTCAGTGTAAGTTCTGTCACGAAAAAAGAGTCAGAGAAGTTTGGCATAGAGGAAGGGGCGCCAGTTTTTATTCTTGAGGTATTGCGTTATGATCAGGAAGATCGGCCGTTTTATTACATGAAAATCGTGCGTTTAGGTGAAAGTCTGAAAGTTCACTTTTCAACGAGGTAGTTCTGGAAATGCAATATACAGAAAAAATCTTGCAAAATAAAATAGAGTGTGCTATGATAGACGACAACAAAAACAAAGCGATGAAAGAGACTCTTTTCTTTAGACATCGACAGGAATATGGCGTCACCGACTGAGAGCGCCATTTGAGAGAGAAGAAAAAGGGAACACTCCGGAGCAGACTGATTGAACGAATTTTGAGAGATTTGCAAGATTTTATGTTAAAACTTGCAAATATGAGAGTAGGTCAGTACGTTTTGTACGCGTTAAGTACTTAGAGTGGAAGCTTATACAAGTTATAATGCTTCAATGCGGGTGGTACCGCGGGAATTGAAAATGATATGAGATCCCGTCCCGAAACAGAGGTGTTTCGGGGCGTTTTTTCTTGTATAGAAATTCCTCTGGAATTTCTATACAAGAAAAATAGGATGCGCAGCTTTGCGCGCGTAACAAAAGCGGTGCTTGTGTAAAAACGTACGCGAAAGTGCGTGAAGTACACTTTTGTTCTGGATTTAAAATCCCGTCCCGCACCTATTACAAAAAAGGAGAGTACACAGTATGGAATTTTTGACAGGAGTAAAAACACAGGAAACTTTGGAAATCAGCACACTTTTAACAGGAGATTATGAGGGAAAAGAAGTGAAGATTAACGGCAGTGTCCACGCGATCCGTGATATGGGAGAGGTTGCATTTGTGATTTTAAGAAAGAGAGAGGGATTGCTGCAATGTGTCTTTGAAAAAGAATTTATGGAATTTGATCTGAAAGACCTAAAAGAGGCAGCTACCTTAGAGGCAAAGGGAGTGCTTAGAAAAGAAGAACGGGCGCCAGGCGGAATTGAGATTCATTTAAAAAAAATCACGGTGTTGTCACAACCGACAGAGGCCATGCCGCTCACTATCTCAAAATGGAAATTGGACACTTCATTGGATGCGAAATTGAACAACCGTGCCGTGTCCCTTAGGAATATCAGGGAGCGTGCTAAGTTCAAGATTCAGGAGGGGCTTGTTCGAGGTTTTCGAGAATTTTTATATCAGAGAGGATTTACGGAAATCCATACACCTAAAATTGGAGCAAAAGGAGCCGAGGGAGGTGCCAATCTCTTTCGCTTTGAATATTTTCACAGACCAGCGATTTTAGAGCAGAGTCCGCAATTTTACAAACAGATGATGGTGGGAGTCTTTGACAGAGTGTTTGAGACAGCGCCAGTGTTTCGTGCAGAAAAGCACAATACGAAACGCCATTTGAACGAATATACGTCTCTGGATTTTGAGATGGGCTATCTTGACAGTTTTGAGGACATCATGGCGATGGAGACTGGATTTTTACAGTATGCGATGCCATTGTTAAAACGAGACTATGAGCGGGAATTAAAGATTTTGGATGTAACATTGCCAAAAGTAGAACAAATTCCAATGGTTCGTTTTGATGAGGCGAAAAAGATGGTCTCTGAGAAATATAATAGAAAGATGAAAAATCCATATGATTTAGAACCGGAAGAAGAACAATTAATCGGTATGCTCTTCCAGGAAGAATATGGTGCAGATTTTGTGTTTGTCACACATTATCCAAGTAAAAAACGTCCGTTTTATGCGATGGATGATCCAAAAGATCCGACTTATACCTTGAGTTTTGATCTGCTTTTCAGAGGCCTTGAGATTACAACGGGAGGACAGAGAATCCATGATTACCGGATGTTGAGGGAGAAAATTGCGGCACGTGAAATGACGGAAGAGGGCATGGAGGATTATTTGAATGCTTTCAAATATGGAATGCCGCCGCATGGAGGACTCGGAATCGGTTTAGAGCGGTTGACAATGCAGCTTTTGGGAGAAGAAAATGTGCGGGAGACGACACTCTTCCCAAGGGATTTGAACAGATTAGAACCTTAGAGAATGATGAATAAAATAAGAGGAGATTGATATGGCACAGCGTATTTCAGATGAGATGATTGAATATGTCGGTATTTTGGCAAAATTAGAGTTATCTCAGGACGAAAAGGAACAAGCGAAAGAGGATATGGAGAAGATGTTGGATTATATAGATATGCTTAACGAATTAGATACTTCCGATGTGGAGCCGATGTCCCATGTGTTTTTAGTACAAAATGTTTTTCGTGAAGATGTTGTGGAAGCCTATGACGGACATAAAGAGGCTTTGGCGAATGCACCTTCGGCAAAAGACGGCGGATTTAAAGTACCGAAAACGATTGGATAGGAGGAAGATAAGATGAGTTTTACAAGTCTGATGGCCGTAGAATTGGGACAAAAAATAAAGAAGAGAGAAGTGGCCGTAAAAGAGGCAGTAGAAGCGGTCTTTTCACAGATAGATAGAGTGGAGGAAAAAGTGCACAGTTTTGTGACGCTTGATCTAGAGGGAGCACTTAAGGCAGCCGATGAGGTGCAAAAAAGGATTGATATGGGAGAGCTGACAGGGCCTTTAGCGGGCGTTCCAGTAGCTTTAAAAGATAATCTCTGTACAAAAAACATGCGAACAACCTGTAGTTCTAAGATCCTGTACAATTTTAAGCCGGGTTATTCGGCACAGGCTGTTGAAAATCTCAAGAGCGCAGGAGCGATTATTATCGGGAAAACGAATATGGATGAATTTGCAATGGGAAGTACAACGGAGACATCTGCGTTTGGAGCAACAAAGAATCCGTGGAATTTAGAACATGTGCCGGGCGGTTCTTCCGGCGGTTCTTGCGCGGCGGTTGCAGCAGAAGAGTGTTTTTATGCGTTGGGGTCGGATACAGGCGGTTCGATTCGTCAGCCGAGTGCTTTTTGCGGTGTGACGGGAATCAAACCGACGTATGGAACAGTTTCGAGGTACGGTTTAATTGCCTATGGTTCCTCTCTTGATCAAATCGGACCGATTGCAAAAGATGTGACCGATTGTGCCACTATTTTGGAGATCATTGCTTCCTATGACAAAAAGGATTCCACTTCGATGAAGCGGAAAAATATGGATTTCACATCGGCGTTGACAGAGGATGTCCGAGGAATGAGGATCGGGATTCCAAGAGATTATTTTGGTGAGGGTCTCAATGAAGAAGTAAAAAAAGCTGTTCTTGAAGCGGTAAAAAAGTTAGAAGAGCTGGGGGCTGTCGTAGAAGAGTTCGATTTGGGCCTGGTAGAGTATGCAATTCCGGCCTACTATGTGATTGCAGGAGCGGAGGCCAGTTCCAATCTTGCGCGGTTTGACGGTGTAAAATATGGCTATCGCACGAAGGACGATGAGGAACTTCATAAAATGTATAAAAAAACACGTTCCGAAGGATTTGGAACGGAAGCAAAGCGTCGTATTATGCTGGGATCCTTTGTCTTAAGTTCTGGATATTACGATGCCTATTATCTGAAAGCGCTTCGCACCAAAGCGTTGATCAAACAAGAATTTGACAAAGCATTTGAAAAGTATGATGTATTGATCAGTCCGGCGGCACCGACGACAGCTCCAAAGCTTGGGGATTCTTTGGATGATCCGTTAAAAATGTATTTGGGAGATATTTATACCATCTCAGCAAATCTTGCCGGAATTCCGGGGATGACACTGCCGTGCGGGATAGATCAGAGCGGTCTTCCAATCGGTGTGCAGCTTCTTGGTGACTGTTTTCAGGAAAAGAAAATAATCAGAACAGCTTATGCATTGGAGCAGACTAGGGATTACAGACGCTGTCCGTTGGCAGAACAGCAGGAGGTGAGAAGATGAGCAGACAATATGAGACTGTGATCGGATTAGAGACCCATGTGGAGCTTGCGACGAAGACGAAGATCTTTTGTTCCTGTTCTACGGAATTTGGAGGAGCGCCAAATACACATACATGTCCGGTTTGCACCGGGATGCCGGGTTCTCTTCCCGTTTTAAATAAACAGGTAGTGGAATATGCCATTGCCGTAGGACTTGCAACGAACTGTCATATCACACAGTATTGCAAATTTGACAGGAAAAATTATTTCTATCCAGATAATCCGCAAAATTATCAGATCTCGCAGCTTTATTTGCCAATTTGCCGAGACGGGAACGTGGAGATCGAGACGGCTGCCGGAAAAAAGAAAATCGGTATCCATGAGATTCATATGGAAGAGGACGCCGGAAAATTAGTACACGATGAATGGGAGGATTGTTCTATCGTAGATTATAATCGCTCAGGAGTTCCGCTGATCGAGATTGTCTCTGAACCAGATATGCGTTCCGCAGAAGAAGTGATTGCTTATCTCGAGAAATTGAGGATGATTATTCAGTATCTTGGAGCCTCAGACTGTAAATTGAACGAAGGTTCGATGCGTGCCGATGTCAATCTATCGGTCCGAGAAATTGGGGCAAAAGAGTTTGGAACGCGTACAGAAATGAAAAATCTGAATTCTCTTAAGGCGATTGCAAGAGCCATAGAGGGAGAAAGAGCGCGTCAGATTGAACTCTTGGAAGAGGGAAAAGAAATTGTACAGGAGACGAGGCGTTGGGATGACAACAAAGAATATTCTTATGCGATGCGAAGCAAAGAGGATGCGAAAGATTACCGCTATTTTCCGGAGCCGGATCTGGTTCCAATTTTTATAAGCGACGAATGGATTGCAGAAATTAAGGAAAAAGAGCCGGAACTTAGAACGGCGAAATTAGAGCGGTATAAAAAAGAATACGATTTGCCGGATTACGATGCAAAGATTATTACAGGATCAAAACATTTAGCGGATATTTTTGAGGAGACGACAGAGATCTGTGGGAAGCCAAAAAAAGTCTCAAACTGGTTGATGGGCGAGACATTGCGTCTTTTAAAAGAACATGAGATGGAAGCAGAAGCTCTCCAGTTTTCCCCTCAAAATCTTGCAAAGTTGGTAGAATTAAATGATGCTGGGACAATCAATAGTACAGTGGCGAAGGAAGTATTTGAACAGATATTCGAAAGAGATATTGATCCGGATGTTTACGTGGAAGAAAAAGGGTTAAAGACAGTGAGTGATGAGGAAGCCCTGCGAAAAATGGTAGAGCAAGTGATCAAAGACAACCCAAAATCTGTAGAAGATTATAGAAACGGCAAGGGAAAAGCAATTGGATTTTTAGTTGGCCAAACCATGAAAAGAATGGGAGGAAA
>JAAVYC010000205.1 GCA_022790905.1 Lachnospiraceae bacterium
ATAGTATGAAGGATCGAAAAATAGATCATTTTTTGACCAGCAAAAAAACAGGATATCCAGTGATGATTCTGATGCTTGCCGTTGTTTTGTGGATTACAATTGTCGGAGCAAATTATCCTTCAGAACTTTTGGCAAACAGTCTTTTTTGGTTCCAGGACAGATTGAGCGACTTATTTTTTCAATGGAATGCACCGGATTGGCTGCATGGGGTCTTGATTTTAGGTGCTTATCGAGTTCTTGCATGGGTCGTAGCGGTTATGCTTCCGCCTATGGCGATTTTTTTCCCACTGTTTACACTTTTAGAAGATGTGGGATATCTTCCGAGAATCGCATATAATCTGGATAAGCCGTTTCAAAAGTGCTGTGCGTGTGGAAAACAGGGATTGACGATGTGCATGGGATTTGGGTGTAACGCAGCCGGAGTGATTGGATGCCGCATCATAGACTCTCCAAGAGAACGTCTCATTGCAATACTTACAAATAATTTTGTTCCCTGTAACGGACGTTTTCCGACGCTGATTGCGTTGATTACCATGTTTTTTGTCGGAACGGCAGGGAAATTATCTTCTTCTGTTTTGTCAGCTTTTTTGTTGACTGCAGTTGTTCTTCTTGGCGTGGGAGTGACATTTTTTTCTTCATGGATATTATCAAAAAGTATTTTAAAGGGAATGCCGTCGGCATTTACGCTGGAACTTCCACCTTATCGCAGACCACAGATTGGGAAGGTATTGGTTCGCTCTGTCTTTGACAGGACGCTTTTTGTGTTAAAGCGTGCTATGGCAGTTGCGGCTCCGGCAGGTATTCTGATCTGGGTACTTGCAAATGTTATGGTGGGGGATAAAAATTTGTTGCAGTATGGCGCGGGAGTTTTAGATCCCTTTGCGCGCCTGCTTGGGTTGGATGGAGTGATTTTATTGTCATTTATTTTAGGTTTTCCGGCAAATGAGATTGTCATACCGATTATAATTATGACTTATATGGCACAGGGCAGTCTTATGGAGATGGGAAATTTAGAAGGAATGCGAGAAATCTTTCTTGCAAACGGCTGGACTTGGGTAACGGCAGTCTGTGTGATGATTTTTTCTCTGATGCACTGGCCGTGTTCTACGACACTTTTGACGATAAAAAAAGAGACAGGGAGCTGGAAGTGGACAATGGTTGCCTTCCTTTTGCCGACAGTGGTCGGGATGCTGCTCTGTTTCCTGTTCTCAAATGTGGCAAATATTTTTTTGTAAGATTATCACTGGTATCATAGAATCTGGATGTTTCAATCTGGATTCTATGAGATATGTTTTTTGATTGCCTCAAAACTTTCCTTGCTGATGACATGTTCGATTTTGCAGGCGTCTGTCACAGCGATTTTGGGATCCACTCCCAATCTCTCTAACCAGGAAGAGAGAAGCGTATGGCGCTCATAAATCATTTCAGCGATTTCTCTTCCTCTTTCCGTCAGGGTGATAAAACCGGAGTCGGAGACAGAGATATAGTGATTTTCGCGCAGATTTTTCATAGCGACACTCACACTGGATTTTTTAAACCCCAATTCATTTGCAATGTCTACGGAACGGACAACGGGAAGTGATTTTCCAAGAATCAATATTGTTTCTAAATAATTTTCAGCGGACTCATTTATTGTCATAATGTAACCTCCATAACTTATGAAGTATGTTATTTGTAAAAGTAGTATAGCATGGAAAATCATTCTTTTCAAATTAGACTCAGTTTATTTTTTGAGAGAAAATATCGAGGAAATTATTGACAACTAATAAATGTTAGTATATACTAACATTAAAATTAGAAAAAGTAATAATCAACTTCAAAAGGAAAGAGGATGAGTGGTATGCCTTTGACAATGGTTGCGGCGGGTGAGCCGAATGTGATTAAAAAAGTAGGGGGGAAAGAGGAGACCAAAAAATTTTTAGAAAATCTTGGATTTGTAACAGGCGGTTTGGTTACCGTTATATCTGAGATTGGGGGCAACATGATCGTGAATGTGAGAGATTCCAGGGTTGCAATTGGAAAAGATATGGCGAATAAAATATTAGTCTAAAGGAGTGAGTGAATAATGGGAACTTTAAAAAATGTGCCATGTGGACAGACAGTCAAAGTGAGAAGATTAGCCGGAGAGGGTCCGGTGAGAAGACGCATTATGGATATGGGAATTACGAAAGGTGTGGACGTGTATGTCAGAAAAGTAGCTCCTTTGGGTGATCCAGTGGAGGTGACTGTGAGGGGATATGAATTGTCTTTGCGAAAAGCCGATGCAGAGATGATTGAAGTGGAGTAATTTTTTTTGCACAGAAGTTAGTTATAACTAATAAATAATAGACGAAACAAACATAAAAAGCAAAGGAGTTTTAGTGATGGCAGTAAAGATTGCGTTAGCAGGAAATCCGAATAGCGGTAAGACGACGTTATTTAATGCGCTGACTGGCTCTAATCAGTTCGTGGGCAATTGGCCGGGAGTTACTGTGGAGAAAAAGGAAGGGAAATTGAAAGGTCATAAAGATGTTTTGATTACAGATCTTCCGGGAATTTATTCTCTCTCACCTTATACGTTAGAAGAGGTGGTGGCTAGAAATTATCTCATTCATGAGAAACCAGATGTGATTCTTAATATTGTGGACGGAACCAATATTGAGAGAAACCTTTATCTTTCCACACAGCTTATGGAGCTTGGAATTCCGGTTGTTATGGCGGTGAATATGATGGACGTCGTAGAAAAAAATGGAGATCAGATACATATAGAAAAGCTGCGTGAGAAACTTGGATGTGAAGTAGTTGAGATCTCAGCTCTAAAAGGAAAAGGTGTGAGCAAGGCAGCGGAAAAGGCAGTGGCTTTGGCACAAAAAAAGGTTTTTAATATTCCAGTGCACAGATTTAGCGGTGAAGTGGAAGACGTCATATTGCGAGTGGAAGATAAATTGGATAGCAGCATTCCACAGGAACAAAGGCGCTTTTTTGCCATTAAATTATTAGAACAAGATAACAAAATTTCAGAACAGATGAGAATCGTACCGGACGTCTCGGCGGAGATTCAACAGTTGGAAGACACTATGGAAGATGATACAGAGAGCATCATCACAAATGAGCGCTATACCTATATTTCTTCTATCATCGGTGAGTGTTGTACAAAGAATAAGAAAAAGACGTTGTCCACTTCCGATAAAATTGACAGGATTGTGACGAACAGATGGCTTGCGCTTCCGATTTTTGCAGTGGTCATGTTTTTGGTATATTACATCTCCGTCACAACGGTAGGCGATTGGCTGACGGGTTGGACAAATGACACGCTGTTTGGTGAATGGATTATTCCGGGCGTGGCAGGAACACTTGAGAGTATTCATTGCGCGGACTGGCTGACAGGGCTTATTGCCGATGGAATCGTGGGAGGTGTTGGAGCCGTACTCGGATTTGTGCCTCAGATGTTGGTATTGTTTATCTTTCTCGCATTTTTAGAGGCATGTGGATATATGGCGAGAGTTGCGTTTATTATGGATCGAATTTTCCGGAAATTTGGTCTTTCTGGTAAATCTTTTATTCCGATGTTAATTGGAACGGGATGCGGTGTTCCGGGAGTTATGGCTTCTAGAACGATTGAAAATGACCGCGACCGTAAAATGACAATTATGACGACAACCTTTATTCCATGCGGAGCAAAATTGCCGATTATCGCGTTGATTGCGGGAGCGTTTTTTGACAATGCAGGATGGGTTTCTTGGAGTTCCTATTTTGTGGGAATCGCGGCGATTATCTGCTCTGGTATCATCCTGAAAAAGACAAAGATGTTTGCGGGAGATCCGGCGCCGTTTGTCATGGAACTTCCGGCATACCATATGCCAACAGTGAGCAATGTGCTCAGAAGTATGTGGGAGCGCGGCTGGTCCTTTATCAAAAAAGCCGGAACGATTATTCTTTTATCCACCATTGTGCTCTGGTTTTTACAGGGATTTGGATGGGTA
>JAAVYC010000206.1 GCA_022790905.1 Lachnospiraceae bacterium
ATTTCTCAACATAATGTTTTTTGTATTCAGAAAACCGGTATATTTCATTGGCTTTTACAAATTCTCCCCCCATCCGGACGTCTACTCGATATGGTTTCATCTCATCAGACTCTAAATTGACATAGTAAACAGACTCATAATCGACGCTGAGACCCTCAATCATTTTCAAACGTCTCGAATTCTCCTGATTCTCTTCCAGATAACGCTTTTTCTTTTCTGTCGCATCTCCTATGAACACATAAAAAATATCCCCTACGTATTGATTATGCACAAAATGTCCGTAGTCTTCAATCCACCGCTCTTCTCCATCTTTGCAAATGATCCGGTATTCTACATAGTCCAGATCATAATGGCTCTCCGCAATCTGTTCTTTGATACTTCGCTCTACTTCCTCCAGATCATCCGGATGTACAATCCCCCGAAAAGAATTATCTGTCAACTTCCGAAACTCGTCTATCGTATCACATCCAAAAATCCGAATCAGCGCTTGATTAGCATAGATAATCTCTTCTCTGCCATCTGCGTGATAAATTAAAAATCCACCAGGCATTTTGTCCATAAAGCTTTTGATTCGCTGTGCTTCCTGTATCTTCTGTTCCTGTGATAACAGATTTGTATCTGAATTCTCCAGTATCGCTACGATTGATTCCATTACGTCACGTTCCATTTTTAATCGCCAATGATCCAAAACATATGTCCCCCAAATTT
Source organism: Lachnospiraceae bacterium (assembly GCA_022790905.1). Lineage (GTDB taxonomy): Bacteria > Bacillota > Clostridia > Lachnospirales > Lachnospiraceae > Maccoyibacter. The sequence goes on from JAAVYC010000206.1 coordinate 709, forward strand.
TAATTTCCAAAATCATTATGATCTGTTTACTATAATTGTCTGTTTATCATAACACTTTTGTAACATTCTGTCATTATTCAGAACACAATTATTCAGATTTTATCCCGTTATCTTTTCAGTTAAATAGCCTATTACGATATAATAAAAGCAGATGAACTTACGGTATTGAATCAATATCGTATTTTGTTCATCCGACTTTTTATTTAACTCAAAGTTTGATACACTTTTTATTTTTTAACTACCGTATATAATTTTTCTTTTTCCTTAGATATTTCATTTGTCTTAGAAATTGAATAGGCGCCATCTTTCTCATCAGTAATCTCCAAATAAGCTTTTTCTCCTTTATGGGACAATACGATCCGGCAGACTCCGTTCTTGTCAAACAAATCCGTGATCTCCACCTTTTGATCGTAATAGTATACCCAGGTCTTTCCGCTCTTGTCTGATTCCACATTCGCAGAGGAATTCATATCCTCCACAAATTCTTCTGGAGGCAACTTCGCCGTCTCGCCATCGTCACCGATACTCACTCCGCCGCCTCCCATCTTCACTCTTTCACCGTCTTCTTCATAGGTAAATGTAAAACTTCCATCCTCATTGACTTCCATCTCAGTATCTGTCGCCACACCTTTGATCCAAATAGATACTTTTTCCTGAATTCCTCCTACATCTGTGGCATATGCACTGACCGAACCTCCCGCTAAAATAATACATACGGCAACGACAGCAATCGCTATGTTCATTTTGTGTCTTTTTTGAAATTTTATCATATCTTCTACCTCCAGAGAAATTTTATCGGAGGCATGAAGTACCGAAAACGCCTGCTTATATTTTTCTTTATTCGTCATCCTTCCATTCCTCCTGCAATTCTTCTTTGAGCAGCTTTCGACCACGCAACAGTCTGACTTTTACGTTACTCTCACTGAGCTTTAAGATATCAGCAATTTCACGAACTGTGTAATCTTCATAATAAAACAGATGAATGACAATACGATACTTTTTTGGAAGTCCCATAACCGTCTCAAAGAGATCTTCCGACTCCGTTGTATCAAATGCTAATGTCTCCATATACTCTTCGAGTGAAAGTTTATTCTTTCTCCAAAAAGTACGGGTTACATTTTTTGCTTTGTTGATTGCCACCCTGATCAGCCATGCACGTATATGCTGCCCACTCTCAAATTCTTTTTTACTTGTATAATACTGAATGAACGTATCCTGAACGACATCCTCTGCGTCCTGCGCATTCTTGCAGACATTAAACGCAACCGCAAACAAATTGTCCCGATACTGCGCCATCAGCTCTTGTACTGGTTGCTTCATGAGCGCTCCTTTAGCTCCTTATTTTTCTATTGTTAAAAGGCCCTTCAATATTAGTACAAATGAGAGTAGCAAAAGGTTACAGAAAAAATTTTTTATTGTATCATTGCCTCTATCAGGGACAATGGCAACTGCGTTTTCTTTGCCACCTGCTCCGCCGGCATTCCAGCATTTAACAATCTCTTCGCTACATAGTCCATTGCCTCCCCAATTTCAATGATGTGCCGATCCGGATCGTAAATGCGCAGAACCCGCTGTCCCCAATCGTGCTCTTTACAAGGATGGAGAAAATGGATCATAAAATCACTCTGTTCTAATTTCTCTAAAAAAGTATCGAGATCATTCTCTTCAAAATATAACTCAGCATCGTTCCCGCCACCATTTACATCATTTTCAATGAACTCTTCCCACAACTTTCTCTCCTGCAGGACAAGCCCCTCCGACAGAACGACATTTTCTCCAAAATCAACCACGACTTCCAGCCCAAATAGCTCTTTATAAAATCGTTTCGATAATTCTATATTTTCCACCACAAATAAAATATTTTTTAAGTGCATACAATCTCCCTTTTATTATGCAATCAATCACGTGCGTATCGCCCATCTCATCTTCGTAGAACGCGCTCTCGGATTCTGGAAGCATTCCTCTGCCGATGGCCGAATTACATCTTTTGCCGCATCGCTGTAGATTCCTTCACGCATCCCTTGGCGAAATGCCTTTTTTACCAGGCGGTCTTCTCCGAAGTGAAATGTCAAAATAGCGGCTCTCCCTCCGCTCTTTAGCACATCTGGCAATTTTTCCAAAAATTCATATAAGACCTCAAATTCGCCGTTTATATCAATTCGCAATGCCTGGAATGTCCGCTGCGAGGACTTTTTTACAGCTTCTTTTCGCTCGTTTTCCGGCACAAAAGAAAGTGCTCTCTCGATGACATCGACGAATTGTCTTGTGGTGTCAATAGTCTCTCCACTTTGAAAAGCCAGTCTCACTGCTTTTGCAATCTGCTCTGCGTAAGGTTCGTCTGCATTCTCCACCAACATCCCAGCCAATTCCTCTTCGTTTAATTCCCTCAGGCGCTGCGCTGCTGTGATACCAGCGGATACATCCAACCTTAAATCCAAGGCGCCCTCATGTTTGAATGTAAATCCTCGCTTTGGATTATCTATCTGCATAGAGGATACGCCCAAATCCGCCAGCACAAAATCAAATTTTTCTTCTGGGGCAATCTGATCAATCTCGGCAAAATTCCGATGTTGTATCGTTAAAATATCCGACCCATATCCCAATTCTTCCAGACGTTTTTTCGTCTTTTCCAATTCAATCGTATCCACATCTATCGCATAGAGATGTCCCTCTCCTTTTAGACATTCTAACAGTTTCTGTGTGTGGCCTCCATATCCAAGTGTCGCATCCAGTCCAATCTGACCTGGTTGAATCTGCAAGAAATCCAAAATCTCTCGCACACAGATTGGGATATGCATTCCCGCCGGTGTCTTTCCCTTCTGTAAAATCTTTTGTATATCTTCCCGATATTTTTCTGGGTTTAATTCTTTATACTTTTCTTCATATCGTCTGGGATGAGTTCCTTTATAGCGGACGCGCCGTTTATACTTTCTCGCTTCCTCTCCCAAATTCGACATCTTATCTGACATCATTTTTCTCCATATATCCCGCTCTTAACTCTGAGAGTGTCTGGTTACTCTTTATTGCTTTCCCCATTCCCAACTCCGCAAATGTAGTCTCTTCTACTTTTACTGGCTGCTTGTCTTTAATATATACATTTATTTCTCCTATTGTATCCATTGACGCCAACATTTTAAAATTCAAATAAATTCAATCCCACTTCTTCATTAAATTTCCTATCAACATTACCTTTTATAATATTTATCACGACCTCACAAGTAGCGCTCACAACAGCTCGATTCAGGTGTCCGCCAAAAACCTCCC
>JAAVYC010000250.1 GCA_022790905.1 Lachnospiraceae bacterium
CGAATAAAAGAATTACCACCTTCTTCCTTTACCACAACATCTGCAGGTTTCCATTCACCACAAATGAGCCAGCCGCATATGTTGTATTTTTGCAGATGTGCATTTCCGCTGAAATACGGCGTTTTACGGAAATGTTTACATCTACAGTTCACAACATATCACATCGTTGCCGTATCAACCGAGCGATAGCCTGCATTGATTGCATCCAACACACAGCGTTCACATTCCTCGTTTGAAACCTGATACACGCCATAGCCCAGCTTCGGCATTTTGATTCCGTTATTCAAAGTTACATATTCCATAATTCATTTCTCCTTATTTAACATTTTCATAATCTTCTTTGCTGACCGATTCGCACCACTCGGTATGGGTGTTCTCTCCCGGCACTTCTACCGCAAGATGAGAAAACCAACTGTCCAAGGCTGCACCGTGCCAATGCTTCACACCTGCGGGAATATTGACGACATCGCCTGCCGTCATACAGATTGGCTCTTTGCCCCATTCCTGATAAAATCCCCTGCCGGCAATGCAGAGCAAAATCTGACCACCGCCTTGCTTTGCGTGGTGGATATGCCAATTATTCCGGCATCCCGGCTCAAAAGTCACATTGAAAATACCCACTTGCTCTTTTGACACGGGAAATAGATAACTTTGTCCCACAAAATACTGTGCAAAGGCATCGTTCGGCTGTCCGATCGGAAACAGCATAGATTTTTCATAAGCAGTCTTTTCGTCCGCTTCGTCTGTTTCTTCATTCCAAATATCTTTCGCCAAACGGAAAGCCGCCCACGCTTTGGGCCAGCCTGCGTAAAAGGCTGCATGTGTGATAATCTCAGCAATTTCGTTTTTTGTAATGCCGTTCGCCTTTGCCGCTTCCAAATGATGAACAAAGGATGTATCGGTAAGCCCTTGGGAAAGAAGCGTTACCACGGTAATTAAGGAGCGTTCTTTCAAAGAAAGTTTATCCTCTCTGCTCCACACCTGACCAAACAGCACATCGTCATTCAGTTCTGCAAATTTAGGCGCAAATTCTCCGAGAGTAGTTCTTCCCGCTGTTTGTTTTACTGACATATTGTATCCCTCCTAAACGATTGATAGATTGGTGTTATCAGAGTTTTTCTGATAATTTAGCAACTTCCAAACAATTGGTTGCCATGCCTGCATATTTCATTCCGTAAAGTCCTGCAAAGTGTTTCATCGTATATTCTCCGGCATCCAGCATCCATTTTTCCGGTGCTGCACCTTGAAAGAGGAAATAAATCGTTCTGCCAGAAAACGAATCATTTTCTACCAACCCATAAAAACGATCCAGCATATTTCGTACCGAGCCGCAGATATTGTGCCAGTACAGCGGAGAACCAATAATGATTATCTCTGCCTGTTCCATTTTCGCAATGACCTGACCGAGCTGATCGTCCTCAAAATGTTGCCCGTAGCTTCCTATTTTGTAATTTGTCAGATTAAGCGTTTCATATTCTTTTCCTTTCAGAAGCTCTTTCGCAAGGGCAGCGGTATTTCCGTTCTGATTTGGGCTTCCGTTAATAAATAAAATATTCATTGGTTGTTTCTCCTATTGCATTCACTAAACATTTTTACCCATTTCTTTTGCGCCATTCACACAGTCGGCATAGCCACGAAAACAAGCAAGAGTGGTATCCATAGACGCTTTATCTTCATCTGCGGCGGTCATAATGTAGTAAAATTCTTTATCTTTTACCTCAATCCAGCGAGCGACCGTTCTGTCGATTACCGCCTTTAACTGTGCGTCAATAGAATAAAAGTAAACGGGACTTGCAAGCACGAGTACATCGGCGTCGATCATCGCCTGCAAGATTTCTGCCATATCATCTTTATAAGCACGCTCGCCGCCGTGTTCACGGCAAAAATAGCAAGCATGGCAAAGGGCTACCTTTTTGTTTGCAACATTAATTTTGGTTACATTGTTGCCGGATTCTTTTGCACCACGCCTAAATTCATCACAGATCAAATCGGAGTTGCCGCCTTTACGGGGGCTACCGGATAAAATAAGTACATTTTTCATTGTTCAAATTCTCCTTGTTTATTGCTATTTTTTATAGCCAAGCTCAGTCAGCCACTCGTTAACATTGCTTTCTGCTTTCCCAACATTGTCGCCCAAATAGGTAAAATAATCATCGGTCAGTACGGTTGAATCTGGGCAAAGTTTTTCTACCGTAGAAATACTGCTTGCACCCGATGAACTTCCGTTATGGGTAAAGAATGGAATAATCGTTTTGTCGGAAATCCCAATTTGCAATTTGCTGTGTATTCCCCGACCATGAAAAGTAAGCGACCAAGATATTAGAATCGCCTTCCACGCTTTCTTCGGGTATGCTGGCGGAATCATCTGTATTACTATCTTTGTTGTTTTGCTGACCACAGGCGGACAGAGCAAGAACAGAGCATAAGCATAAAACAAGCGATATAATAGATTTTAGTGTTTTCTTCATAGTGCCTCCTTAAATTTTTCCTTTTGATTTTTTATCCGACTTGCCTTTGATTTGCAGCAGCTTCTTTCCGTAATAAGCAAAACTCACGAAAGTAGACGACATAACGATTGTTTCAAAAAAGTATGTTACTGTCGATTGCCCAGTATCAAAAAACTTAAACTCGGTAAGGTAAAACAGTTCCTCATAAAAAGCTCTGTCAATAAACACATAAATGCCGTATGCCGCCAGCAAAACAACAATGATTTGACCTGCCCGCAGAAGCGACCTTTGCTGTTTGAGTTTGTTTACAAAAGGCGTAAAATGTAATCCTAAATGCAAACTCATCAGTACAAACGCCCACGCAGTCGTTATAAGGTGAAGCATTCTGCCTATTCTTGCGCCGCCCAAATTCAGAAAAGCAAAAACCGTTCCTGAAACTAGTACCGAACTTACCATACAACACAGCATAACGGCAAGCAGCACAATATTAATAATTGTCAATACGATTCTCGGAGCTGTGTATCTGCCTTTGAAAAGGGATTGATACCAACGGAAATTCAAGACAGTATGGGTGATAAACAAGGCAAACAGTGTGATGCCGAGCCACTCGTGCAGACTGTTCGACCATAGCTGTTCTTGCATAAGTGCGACAAAAATCAGATACATCGCAATATCA
>JAAVYC010000207.1 GCA_022790905.1 Lachnospiraceae bacterium
GATAATTGCATTTGTCAGAGCCGTTGTCACATCTTCTGACGTGTGCTGCACCCATTTTTTTGAAATTCTTCCTGTAATGGCAAAATCTTCTGTCATAATATGGCTATTGAGCCAACCAATGCAAATTCCCAAAAAGTGCTGAACCGATTCTATGGAGTAGTTCTGCTCTTCCAATTCTTCTTCGAGAGCGGGAAGCGTTTTATCCCGCATATTGTCATGTAAGCGTTTGTGCATCGGGTATCCATCGTAATCAATGGATTTCATATAAGCCTCTTCCTGTGCAAAATGCTTTAAAGTGTAACTTTTTAAATATTTGATACCCTCTTTACAGGCGTGTTGCTGTTTTAATTCGTCCTCATTATTAAAAGAAACTAATTTTCCCACAATGGAGAAAAGTTTTTGATGCGCTTTATCAATGACGTCCACACCAAGATTAAAGCGGTCATTCCATGGTATTGCTTTCATCATTTCATCACCTTCCTGTTTATGATATAAGTCTTTCAAATGACAGTCAGCTTGGCTGCCATAATGTAATATCTTGAATATTTTACCATATTATTATAGATTTCACAACGAAGAAAAGTTCTTAAGTTTTTTGAAAAAAGGTGGAATATTTTTTTATTATGTGTATAATGTACGGAAAGGACAGAGGAAGGTACGAGGAAAAAAATGTACGACAGCATTGTAGTGGGAAGTGGAATTGCAGGCAGTACAGCTGCAAGAAAATTAGCGGAACATGGAAATAGAAAGGTTTTGGTCATAGAAAAGAGAAATCATGTCGGAGGAAATTGTTACGACTGTTTGGATGAACATGGGATTATGATTCACAAATATGGTCCTCATATTTTTCATACGGGAATAAAAGAAGTCTATGATTTTTTGTCCAGGTTTACAACGTGGACTGAGTTTCGTCATGAAGTGGTGGCAAAGGTGGGAAAACAACTGCTTCCCGTTCCTTTTAATCTAAATACACTTTCTATGGTTTTTACAAAAGATGTCGCCAAAAAATTGGAAGAGAAGTTGATCGATATCTATGGATATGGAAATAAAGTGCCCATTATGGAACTTAGAAAAAATAAGGACGAGGAGGTTCGTTCCATTGCCGAGTTTGTCTATGAAAATATCTTTCTAAAATATACGATGAAGCAATGGGGGCAGACTCCGGAGGAGATCAGTCCGGAAGTGACAGGAAGAGTACCGATTTCCATATCTCATGATAATGGTTATTTTACGGATCCATATCAGGGAGTACCTGATGATGGCTTTTCAGCAATGTTTCACAGGATGTTGGACCATCCCAATATCACTGTACTGCTTGGCACCGATGCAAAAAAGAGGTTGAAATTAGAAAAACAGCAGATTTTTTGGAATGGAACACTTTTTACGGGAGAAATTATTTATACGGGGGCAGTTGATGAGTTATTTGATGTCTGTTTTGGCAGGCTTCCATACCGCTCTCTGGATTTTAAATTTGAACACTATGGAGAACCGTCTTATCAGGACCGAAGCGTTGTAAACTATACGGTCAGTGAGGATTTTACAAGGATTACAGAGTTTAAATTTTTGACAAGACAAAAGAAGACGAACGGTACGACCATTGTAAAAGAATATCCATTTGCATATGGTGCAAAGGAGGGAGAGATTCCTTACTATGCTATTTTAAACGATGAGAACCGTGCTCTTTATGAGAGGTACAGAGAACTGGCGAATGCCTATCCGCAATTTTATCTTTTGGGAAGGCTAGCAGAGTATCAGTATTATAATATAGATGCGATGACGAAGAAAGCATTGGATTTAGCAGTAGATATCATAGAAGAAAAGAATCAATAGGAGCTGGAACAAAATGAAATTATTGACAATAGCCATACCATGTTATAACTCACAGGATTATATGGAAAAATGCATCGATTCATTGCTGCCAGGTGGAGAAGATGTAGAGATTTTGATTGTAGATGATGGATCGAAAGATATGACACCGGAGATCGCGGATTCCTATCAGAGAAAATATCCGAATATTGTGCGGGCGATACATCAAGAAAACGGCGGACATGGAGCGGCTGTTAATACAGGGATACAGAATGCACAGGGCGTCTTTTTTAAAGTTGTCGACAGTGACGACTGGGTCAATTTAGAGGCGTATCAAAAAATTTTGGAAAAACTCCGCGAGCTTGTGGGAGGGAGTGCACCGCTGGACATGTTTATCAGCAATTTTGTCTATGAAAAAGAAGGGGCAAAACATAAAAAGATCATGAAATATACCACGGCGCTTCCAAAAGAAAAGATTTTTACATGGAAAGATGTCAGACATTTTTATAAGGGACAGTATATTTTGATGCATTCGGTTATTTATCGGACGCAGCTTTTAAAAGATTGCGGTTTGGAGCTGCCAAGGCATACATTTTATGTGGACAATCTCTTCGTCTATGTGCCGCTGCCATATGTAAAAAATATGTATTATCTGGATGTGGATTTTTATCGATATTTTATCGGAAGAGAGGACCAGTCCGTAAATGAGACGGTTATGATAAAGAGAATTGATCAGCAAATCAAGGTCAATAAGCTCATGGTAGATGCCTATGAACTCTGGAAATTGCAGGATCGCAAACTGCGAAAATACATGTTTAATTACCTAGAAATTATTACGGTGGTGTCTACGGTAATGCTGATTCGTTCTGGCACAGATGAGAATCTTGAGAAAAAACGTGAGCTCTGGAATTATATCAAACAAAAGGATCTGCGTCTCTTTCACAAACTGAGAAATGGAATTATGGGAAATACGATGAATCTTCCGGGAAGAGGGGGCAGAAGGATCTCGATTGCGGCTTATAAGATCTCGCAGAAGGTAATCGGATTTAATTAAAAATGTGTATTCAGATGCGGGGGTAATCAATTGTGAATACAGAAAAGAAAGGTTTTTTGATAAGATTTTTCCGTGCGGAGAGTGGGCAGATGGATTTGCTTACCGGAAGTCTCTGGGATAAAGTTTTATTGTTTACGCTGCCGATTGTGGCTACCAATATATTGCAGCAGCTATTTAATACTGCCGATATTGCAGTTGTGGGTCAGGTTGTCGGGAATGCACCGCTTGCGGCGGTGGGCTGCAGTGGACCGATCGTGACATTGTTTATTACATTGTTTTCAGGCCTGGCGATCGGAGCGAATGCGGTGATCTCTAGACACATTGGCGCAGGAGATAAAGGAAAAGTTCGTGAAGCAGTCCATGTTTCTATGGCGATTGCCATAATCTTTGGACTGCTTGTTATGGTAGTTGGAGAAAGTATTACAAGACCTCTGCTGGAGATTGTGGGTACACCTGCGAATGTCATGAATTTGGCGGTCAAATATCTGAGGATCTATTTTTTAGGAAGCGTGTTCCTGATGCTGTACAATTTTGAGGCTGCTATTCTTCGAGCCGGAGGGGATACTAGAAAACCTGTGCTGGTTTTGATCGTTACGGGAGCGGTCAATATTGTTCTTAATCTGTTTTTTGTCATCGTGTGTAGAATGAATGTAGAAGGCGTTGCATTGGCGACATTGATCTCCAATGTCCTCAGTGCGTTTATTTTGCTTAGAATTTTGACCCAGAGTGAAAATATACTGCAAATTAGACCAAAAAATATTCATCTCCAAAAAGATGTTGCAAAAGTAATTTTGCTGATTGGGATTCCAGCGGCAATCCAGGGAATGTTGTTTAATATAGCGAATATTGTGATCCAATCAGGTGTCAACAGTCTTGGCTCTGATGTAGTGGCAGGTTCTACGGTGGGATTTAATATAGAAATCTTTGTCTATTATATCGTGGCTGGATTTGGGCAAGCGAGTATCACGTTTAACAGTCAGAATCTAGGAGCGGGCAATCTAAAGCGCTGTGCGCAAGCTACCAGATGGTGCGTTGGATTGGGGTTTATTATGACGGTGATCGTTTCCTGTCTGATTATAGGTTTTCGAGAATTTTTAGCGGGATTTTTCACATCGGATGAAACGGTGATACGAATTGCAGTAATCCGTATCATGGTACTTGTCAGCTTTGAGATTTTTAACATGTTGAATGAGGTGATGTCAGGTACACTTCGAGGATTGGGATATTCTATTTTGCCTGCATTTTTGAGTATCTTTTTTGTGTGCGGTGTACGGATTCTATGGCTGCTGTTTATTTTTCCTCTGAACAGAACGTTTGAGTGGTTGATAACGGTTTATCCTCTCAGCTGGATTTTTACGGATATCAGTTTAATCCTAGCGTATTTCCTGGTAAAAAAGAGGCTGTACACTCAAAGGATAAAAGAGATAGAGGTGTGATGATGGGAGAAAAGATGAATGAGGTTTTAAAAGAGCTCTATGAGAGAAAGTCGGTTCGTGTATTTACGGAAAAGGAAATTTCAGCGGAGAAGAAAGAACATATTTTGAATGCGGCAATCCAGGCACCGTCTGCGGGATGTCAGCTTTTGTATACGATTCTTGATATTACAGATCAGAACAGAAAGGAAAAGCTAGCAGATCTCTGCGATCATCAGGCCTTTATAGCAAAAGCCAAGATGGTGCTTGTGTTTTGTGCGGATTGTCAAAAATGGCTTTCTTTTTATAAAGAAGCAGGATTGTCTCCCCGCAAACCAGGGAGGGGAGATTTGTTCTTAGCTGTTGAAGATGCCGTGATTGCAGCGCAAAATGCAGTGACGGCAGCGGAAAGTCTGGGGATTGGTTCCTGTTATATCGGCGATGTGATGGAAAATGCAGAGGAGATGAAAGTCCTTTTTGATCTTCCTTCATATGTATATCCCGCCTGCATGCTGGTTCTGGGATATCCGACAGAGCAGCAGAAAATGCGTAAAAAACCGGAGAGATTTCGTCTTTGTGATATTGTCTGTGAAAATACTTATCAAAAAAAAGAAGGTCAGGATATTCGTGCCATGTTCTCAGAAAGAACAGGCACTCAAAGTTACGAGAAATGGATGGAAGCTTTTTGGAAGAGAAAGTATGAATCCGATTTTGCCAATGAGATGAATCGCTCTATAGAAGTGTATTTGAAGGATTACCAGTCGTAAACATAAATAGGATCTAGTCTATAGCGGGATGCGATCTAAATCGTTGGGAATGTATAGATTGCCATGGAAGTAATGTCTGCCTTCTTCAGAGTACAGATTTTCTCTCTGCTGTATGTTTTTGTCTTCTGTGTGATAAAGAATTAGATTTTGTACCCCTAATTTTTCTGCGAATTCACAGGCATCTTTGACTGTGGAATGCTGTTTATCATAGGGCTTAAAAATATCGGCTTGTGAGTGAAGGCAAAAGGCTTCGTGTAAAAGCCATTTACTATTTTGAGCATATGCTTCTTCACATGAGTGATAAGGTTCATCCCCGCAGCAGGTCAGTTTTTCCCCATGGTCCAGTTCCATGCAAAAACCGAATTGTTTTTCTTTTATCGACTGGATGTCAAAAAAAGTTGTTTTTCGTCCATTGATAATTCGTTCTTCGCCGTCGTGTACAGTAATCAGATGAATGCGGTCATCTACAAATTGGTATTGATTTTTTAAAAGCAATTGTTTTGAAAGAGTTTTGATCAGAGGAGCAACTTCGTCGTGAGAGTAAATATGTACGTCACCTTCGTAACGTCCGTCTCTCATAAGCTGACAGATAGCACGGACTACCCAGATAATTCCCATTAAATGGTCGATGTGCTTGTGCGTAACAAAAATTTCTTTGATGTCGTTCAAATGGAAATTGGCATGATTGAGCTGGCGTAATATGGTGTTTCCGCCAC
>JAAVYC010000208.1 GCA_022790905.1 Lachnospiraceae bacterium
GCCTTTTTCGTTCGGTAAGGACTTCATTGTCGGGAACAGCAATACATCGCGAATCGCAGCAGAATTTGTCATAATCATCACCATACGATCAATTCCAAATCCAATACCGCCTGTCGGAGGCATACCATGATTCAAAGCATTCATAAAATCCTCGTCCGTCGTATTTGCTTCCTCATCTCCCTGCGCCAACAATTCTTCCTGCGCTTTAAAACGCTCCCTCTGATCAATCGGATCATTCAATTCTGAATAGGCGTTCGCCATTTCCCAGCCATTGATGAAAAATTCAAAACGTTCCACATATTCCGGATTTTCCGGCTTCTTCTTTGTCAGTGGAGAGATTTCAATTGGATGATCCATAACAAAAGTCGGCTGAATCAAGTGCTCCTCCACATATGTTTCAAAAAACAAATTTAGAATGTCACCTTTTTTATGATGCTCTTCAAATTCAATATGGTGTTCCTTTGCGACTGCTTTTGCTTCTTCGGTATCCTTGATTCCATTGAAATCTATATTTGCATATTTTTTTACGGCATCTACCATCGTAATCCGTTCAAATGGCTGCGACAAGTCAATCTCATGTTCTCCATATGCCAGTTGCAGACCACCGGTTACTTCCTGCGCCACATGGCGATATAGATTTTCTGTCAAGTCCATCATACCATGATAATCCGTATACGCCTGATAGAGTTCCATCAGTGTAAATTCCGGATTATGTCTCGTATCGATCCCCTCGTTGCGGAATACTCGTCCAATCTCATAGACTCTCTCTAAACCGCCCACAATCAAGCGCTTTAGGTATAACTCCAGCGAAATTCTCAATTTCAAGTCTTCATCTAATGCATTAAAATGTGTCTCAAAAGGTCTCGCTGCCGCTCCACCGGCATTGGAGACGAGCATAGGCGTTTCCACCTCCATAAATCCCTGCGCATCCAGGTAATGACGAATACTGCTCAGGATTTTAGAGCGCTTGATAAATGTATCCTTTACATCTTGATTCATAATTAAATCTACATAGCGCTGTCTGTAACGGATATCTGTATTTGTCAGTCCATGGAATTTTTCTGGTAAAATCTGAAGACTCTTAGACAAAAGAGTCACCTCTTTTGCATGAATCGAAATCTCTCCCGTCTTCGTCTTAAACACAAATCCGGTGATTCCAACGATATCACCTACATCCATCTTCTTAAAGTCTTTATAGAACTCCTCTCCAATTTCATCTCTTGCCACGTAGGATTGAATACTTCCCCTTAAATCCTGGATATTACAAAAAGAAGCTTTTCCCATCACACGCTTTTGCATCATACGGCCAGCTACAGTTACCGTTTGCTCTTCCATTTCCTCAAAATGATCTTTGATGTCCGCGCTGTGATGTGTGACATCAAATTTTGTGATAATAAAAGGATCTTTGCCATCAGTCTGAAGCTGTGCAAGCTTTTCATGGCGTACCTTGATCAATTGATTAACATCTTGTTCCTGTGTATTTTTCTGCTTTTGCTCCGCCATTGTACTCTCCTTTAATTTGATCTCTGTATTTCTAATACCTTATATTTTAAATCGCCCGCTTGTGTCTCTACAACCACAACATCGTCCACTTTCGCACCGAGCAATGCCCTTCCTACTGGAGATTCATTCGAAATTTTTCCTTTTAGGCTGTTCGCTTCTGTGGAGCCCACAATTTTATATTCCAGTTCATCGTCATATTCCATATCCAAAATTCGTACACGGCATCCCACACTGATTTTATCCAAGTCTACTTCTTCTTCAATGACAACTTCCGCATTTTTCAAAATTTTTTCGATCTCATCAATACGTGCCTCGATATCACGCTGTTCGTCTTTTGCCGCATCGTACTCCGCGTTTTCTGATAAATCGCCCTGTTCTCTTGCTTCCTTGATCTTCTGTGCGACTTCTTTTCTCCTTACTACTTTTAAATCCTGTAATTCGTTTTCTAATTTTTGTAATCCCTCATAAGTTAATAGATTTTTCTTATCCATGACTCTCAACCCTTCTTTAATAATATAGTTCTATCTCTATACAGAATTTTTCACATTCTTCATATTATACCTGTCAACCTTACTTCATGTCAAGGTTTTCAATAGTTCCTCAAGCTCCTCATAGGACTCTGTCTCGTTGATTTTTCCACGCAGTTTTGCCGAGTTTTTATATCCTGCTGTATACCATGCTGCATGTTTACGCATCTCCCTCATTCCCATGTATTCTCCCTTAAACTCCATCTGCATACGAGCATGCCGCAGAATCATCTCTACGACTTCTCTTGTCTCCGGTTTGGGGAGAATTTCTCCCGTTTTTTCATAATGGAGAACCTGTTTAAAAATCCAGGGATTCCCCTGGGCACCACGAGCAATCATAATACCATCACATCCGGTTTCTCTCTGCATTCGTATGGCATCTTTCGGAGAGCGCACATCCCCATTTCCAATCACTGGAATTTTCACGGTTTCTTTTACGCTCTTTATAATTTCCCAATCCGCTTTCCCCGTATAATATTGCTCTCTTGTTCTTCCATGTACCGCAATTGCTGCAGCTCCGGATTCTTCTGCAACATGGGCAAGTTCTACTGCATTGATATGATTCTCATCGAATCCCTTTCGGATTTTTACTGTGACAGGCTTTCGGATTGCCCGCGTCGTTTTTTCTATAATCTTTCCCGCCAACATCGGATTTTTCATCAGAGCAGAGCCGTCTCCGTTATTCACCACCTTTGGCACAGGACAGCCCATGTTGATATCTAAAATATCGAATGGCAGGTCCTCAATTCGTTTCGCCTGTTCACTGATGATATCCGGATCCGATCCGAATAACTGTAAAGACACGGGACATTCCCGTTCATCTATCGTCAGTAAAAAACGGGTATTTTTGTTATTGTACAGAATCCCTTTAGCACTCACCATTTCCATACATAAAAGTCCCGCTCCCTGTTCCTTACAGAGCAATCGAAATGGCAGGTCCGTCACCCCTGCCATCGGTCCTAAAATCAAATTATTTTCCAGTTCCACATTTCCTATTCTCAAACTCTGCATTATTTTTTGCCCCGATTTTGTTTTTCGTAGATTAGGCGCATACCTTGCAGAGTCAAATTCGGATTATAAACATCAATCATTTCTGTCTCCGGAGCGATAATACTTCCAAGACCTCCTGTTGCCACGACTTTTATCTCACCGAGATAAGCCGCTTCCTCTTTGACTTTTTTAATAATATATTCTGTCTGTCCAATCTGCCCGTAGACTAGACCGGCCTGCATACTGCTAATGGTTTCCTTTGCAAGGATACTTTCCGGTTTCTTGATTTCAATTTCCGGTAATTTTGCGGCTCCTTCCCACAAAGCTCTCGCTGAAATACGGATTCCTGGCGCTGTAATCCCTGTCAGGAAAGCTCCTTCTTGATCTACCAAATCATAAGTTGTCGCTGTTCCAAAATCAATGACGAGAACGGGGCCTCCATAGATCTCATATGCGGCAGCAGCATCCACGATTCTATCTGCCCCAATCTGTTTTGGATTTTCAGTGACTACTTTAATCCCTGTTTTGATTCCAGCCTCTACAATGATTGGTCTGATATCCAAATATTTTATGATGGCACTAATCAAAGAATGCATAACATTCGGCACAACAGATGAGATAATCACATCTTTCATCTTTTTGAACTCAATTCCATTTTGTAAAAGAATTCCTGCTAATGTAGATGCATATTCATCCGAAGTTCTAGTTCGTTTTGTCGTCAAACGAAATGTCGTAATAAGATCCTCTCCCCGAAAGACTCCCACCGTAATATTGGTATTTCCCACATCAATTGTTAACAGCATTTTTATTCCTCCTCAAAATCCTCTCCCAGGAAAAATACTTTAAAATACATTTCCAGGGATTCCAATAATTCCCGTTTATCTCTCTGCAGCTGTTTCACTTTAAGAACGCTTCCAATATCGTCATAGAGCAGATCGCCTTCTTCTGCGTCTGTTCGAAACTGCAAATTTCCTTCCTCATCAAAAATAAGTTCCAATGTTCCGCCAATATCTTCTGTATAAAGCACACACATAATTTTTAACTCATCTTTGATTCCCTGCGGAAGCCCCTCAAAATCTTCACTCAAATAATATTTTTTCTGATAGGCGCTCGCACCGCATAATACAACTTCTTCCTGATACATCTTTTCCTCCCCACCTTATGTGTAGCCGTAAAGTCCCCGAACAGAGACCTCCCCAGATGATACAAGCTTTCTTGCCTCCCATGTATCCACAATCAATTCGCCTTTTGGTGTGATTCCCATTGCCCTGCCTTCATAAGGTTCTTTCGGATCCAAAACACGAACTTGATTTTTCATATTGGCAAGTTTATCATTATATGGCTCAATCAGATTTTGCATATCCTGTGTCTCTAAGTAGATCTCGTAATATTTTTCAAATGCTTCTAACACTGCTTCAATAATTTTTGCTCGATTTTGTTTTTTCCCACTCTCCAAATAGAGCGACGTCGCTATTTTCCCCAATTCTTCCGGAAAAGACTCGTTATGGACATTAATTCCGATTCCGATCACAATATAATTGATATAATCAATCTGGGTACTCATCTCTGTCAAAATTCCGCAGATCTTTTTTCCATTGACCACCACATCATTTGGCCATTTAATCTGGCAATCAAGCCCTGTTGTCTTCTCGATTCCCTCGGCAACTGCTAGGGCTGTGATCAAAGTCAGCGTTGAAGCGTTCCCCGGTTCTATTTCCGGTTTTAAAACAAATGACATATAAACAGAAATTCCTTTTTGGGATTCCCAATCCCGTCCTCTTCTGCCTCGCCCTCCAGTCTGTTCATCGGCGACAACGAGAGTACCGTGTGCGGAACCTTCTTCTGCCAATTTTTTTGCTCTCGTATTCGTAGAATCCGTTGTATCAAAATAATGGATTTCTTCTCCAATCCATGATGTTTTCCTCACACTCTCAAGCTCTATCTGACTTAAGAGATCGGGAGATGATACCATATGATAACCTTTATTTTGCACAGCCTCAATCTCATATCCCGCCTGTTTTAACTGATTAATCGCTTTCCAGATTGCCGTTCTTGAAACTTCAAAACGTTCGCACAATTCCTGACCGGATACATAACCATCTGCACTGCGCAAGGCCGCTAATATCTCTGATTTCAAGACTCTTCTCCTAACGTTGCAAGCATAACTGCTTTAATCGTGTGCATTCGATTCTCAGCCTCATCAAAGACAACGGACTGACTGCTCTCGAATACCTCATCTGCCACTTCCATTTCAGAAATCCCAAATTTCTCATAGATTTGCTTTCCTATTGTTGTATTCAAATCATGGAACGCTGGGAGACAATGCATAAAAATAGCTGTCCCTTTTGCATTTTTCATAGCTTTTGCATTGACCTGATACGGCATAAGCTCCCGTATCCGTTCTTCCCATACCTCATCCGGCTCTCCCATGGACACCCATACATCAGTATAAATCACGTCCGCATCTTTTGTGCCCTCTTCCACATTTTCTGTCAATGTGATACTTCCTCCGGTCTGTTGTGCCACTTCTTTACAGTAAGTTACGAGCTCTTCTTCCGGAAAATAATTCCTCGAAGTACATGCCACAAAATGCATTCCCAGTTTCGCACAAGTGACCATCAAAGAATTTCCCATATTGTAACGGGCATCTCCCATATACACAAGTTTTACGCCTTTTAATGTACCGAGATGCTCACGGATCGTCAACATATCTGCTAACATCTGTGTCGGATGGAATTCATTTGTCAACCCATTCCAAACCGGAACTCCCGCATATTTTGCAAGTTCCTCCACAATTTCTTGTCCAAAGCCGCGGTATTCGATACCATCATACATTCTTCCCAACACCCTCGCTGTATCAGCGATACTCTCTTTTTTTCCAATCTGGGAACCCGACGGATCTAAGTATGTCACATGCATTCCCAAATCATAAGCCGCCACCTCAAAAGAACAGCGGGTTCTGGTACTTGTCTTCTCAAAAATCAGAGCAATATTTTTTCCCGTAAGGCTGTCATGGCGTTCTCCTCTTTTTTTCTTTGCCTTCAGATCCTCTGCTAAATCAATCATATAGAGGATTTCCTCCGGTGTGAAATCTTTTAATTTTAAAAAATTACGTCCTTTTAAATTCATATCTATTTCCTCCTCATTTCATTTGACAATTTCACAAAACTTGTTCTATGCGTTATCGCCAAATCGGCTAAAATATCAAAGGGCTGTCAGATTTTCCAACAGCCCGTAACGTTCTCTATAATTCGCTCCCCTGTCGGATCGCTCTTCTACTTTGTGTCGGATGCCACCTCGGTAACAGATTTTACCAGACCGGCAACACTTTGAATTTCTGACGGGATAATAATTTTGGTTGCTTTTCCATCTGCTGCTTTCGCAAATGCCTCCAAACTCTTCAACTGCAATACGGCATCGTCTGGTCCCGCCTCTTTTAAAAATCTCAAACCGTCTGCATTTGCCTGCTGAATCTTTAAAATAGCTTCTGCTTGACCTTCTGCCTCGCGTACTGTCGCTTCTTTTTTCGCTTCCGCACGTAAGATTGCGGCTTCTTTTTCTGCCTCTGCATCTAAGATCGCTGATTCCTTCTTACCTTCTGCAACTAGAATTGTTGCTGTCTTCTCTCCCTCTGCTCTTGTTACGGCTTCACGACGTTCACGCTCTGCTTTCATCTGTTTTTCCATCGCATCCTGGATTGCCTGCGGTGGAATAATATTTTTCAATTCCACACGGTTTACTTTGATTCCCCAAGGGTCTGTCGCCACATCTAAAGAAGCTCTCATCTTGGTATTGATCGTCTCCCTCGAGGTCAATGTCTCATCTAGTTCCAGATCACCAATGATATTACGAAGTGTAGTTGCCGTCAAATTCTCAATAGCCATGATTGGATTATCCACACCATACACAAATAACTTCGGATCTGTAATCTGGAAATAGACAACCGTATCAATTCTCATTGTAACATTGTCCTTTGTGATCACTGGCTGCGGTGCAAAATCTACCACTTGCTCTTTTAAAAGTACTTTTTTCGCAACGCGGTCGATAAATGGAAACTTAAAATGAATTCCAACTCCCCAGGTTGCAAGATATCCACCCAAACGCTCTATTACCATTGCGTGAGCCTGTGGTACGATTCTGACACAGGAAACAGCAATCAGTAATAAAAATACAACGAGTACGATAATGCCTATCATCATAATCATGAATCATTCCTCCAAATCTATTCTCTTCTATTTTGTCTACGCTACATCTTACTATATTTTACCCATAAATACAAGAAAGAATCTCACTCATGAGATTCTTTCCTGCCTTATCAACACTGTTTTTATTTACTCGCTTATTTAGTAAAAAACATGATTTCCTATTACCAGACCACCTTTTCCGCTGCTGACTGGAGCAAAGCTAAGCGCCCCTCCTGTATTATCTGCACCGGAAAGCGCTGCCTGAGCTGCCTGCATACAAGAAGACCTGATGCCGCTTGCGATTGTTCCTGCAATCCTTCCACTGACAGAGAACTGTCCCGGCTGATACACAACACCGCTGATACTTCCCGGATAAGCGCCGCTTCTGACACGGTTCATAATAACCGCTCCCACTGCAACCTGACCGTCGTAAGGTTCTCCACCCGCTTCTAACTGAATTGCTGCGGCGAGAACAGAAGTCTCATCGTAACTTGTCGTTATCGCTTCATTCTGCGTTGGGGCCGACTGTTGTGCAGCTGCCGCTTCTCTTGCTTCTTCCGCAGCACGTGCTTCTTCTTCTGCCTTTTGCTTCGCAATCATTGCCTGTTCTTCTTCTATCGTAATACCTGTTCCGGTCTCAAGAGAAACTTCCACATACTGTGCACTGACAAAAGCAACATTTCCATCACGTGTAACAGCCACCCATCCTTCCGGTGTTTCTGTTTCCTTTGATACGGTCAGTACATCTCCCTGCGCCGCCACATCATAAATTGCAGCCTCTTCGTTTGCTTCCGCTCTTAGACGAAGTCCTCCCTCTAAAACAGTTGCATTTGTAGTACAATTTTCCTGCGCATAGTGATATGCATCTAAACCAAAGATACAAAATTCATTTTTTACATATCCATTTACATTGCCAGAAGCAATCAGAGTCCACTCTGCTCCCTGTTCCACAATCTCAGCCATGTCACCTTTTCGAAGCTTTCCGGCAAGCTCTGCTTCTTCATTGGTTTCAGCACGCACATTTAAGGACTCCTCGACATTTGCCATCAAACGACTCTGCCATGCGGCCTCTTCCTCACTCAATTCTGGTGCAGATACCACTTCTACTTCTTTTTTCTCTATGGATGCTTCATCCGAACTCTGAAAACTTTCTGTGATTCTGCGTGCTACACCTGCTGCAACATTGGACGAATCTTCCTCACTGGATATTTCCGTCTTTTCTTCTTTTATCGGCGCTTCTTCATCCGAACTTTGAAGACCCTCTGTTATTTTACGAGCCATGCCCGCTGTAACATTTAACGAATTGTCTTCATCGAATACTTTTACTTCCTGTGCAGGTGCTGCTAACACGTTTAGGGGGGCAACCGATACGAAAGCCGCTGTCAGTACTGCACTCCCCAACACTCTTCTTTTCAGTCCCATATTATCCTCCATTGCATACGGCATATTATAATATTGTTACACATTCCGTATGTTTTTATTCACATTTGTTACAAATATTACAAATGTATTACAGGATTATATCAGGACTTTTTCATTTTGTCAAGTTTTCTCGTTTTTTCTATTACAAGCGTTTTAAAAGTGC
This sequence comes from Lachnospiraceae bacterium, assembly GCA_022790905.1. Classification (GTDB taxonomy): domain Bacteria; phylum Bacillota; class Clostridia; order Lachnospirales; family Lachnospiraceae; genus Maccoyibacter. The sequence continues at coordinate 8,790 of JAAVYC010000208.1, forward strand.
TTCTCTCTCTTCCTCATAACCCGGTTTGCCAAGCAATGCAAACA
>JAAVYC010000209.1 GCA_022790905.1 Lachnospiraceae bacterium
ATTTGACCGTATCAGCGCAACTTTAGATGGTGAAAATACAAATATCTATGGCGGCAGTTTTCACGGAAATGAATACCATATCGTTCTCTCTCTTTCCGAAAAAACAGATTCTATCATTGGAAAAAAGATACAGGTCAAACTCACAGATTTGTGTGACTCTGAAAAAACAAAACTCACAAAAATTGTCGATGAAAATTGGGATTTAACATGGACACTCGAAGGAAGCCGCGAAATTAAGACGTATGAATTCTCAGAAAAACTCGGTGATTCCAGCGCAACATTAACCGGTGCAGAGATCTCTCCGATTTCTCTGAATCTCACTTTCCAGATGCCAAGAACTACTATAAAAGAAACTTATATTGACGCAGTTACGAAGGAAGAAGGCATTACAGAAACATATGCAGAACCGCCTTTTCTTGCAGGAATACGCATGAAAGACGGAGCCTTATATACCATTCTCTTTAACGGAGGACACATGGGCTATCGGGATGATACATCTGACATCTATGAGGTTTCCATCATACTAAATCGAATTTTAGACGTATCCAACATTGATTCTTTACTATTTCTAAAAGAAGGCGTAAACCTTGATTCCGAATCGGAAATTACGGAAGATCTCTGTTACAGTGTTCCTGTAAAATAGCACAAACGATGAGAAACACGCTCCTCGAATTTCTCACGTTCGCGGGCGGCACCAAATCGGAATGCAAGCATTCCAGCTTGTCTTATGTCTTCCGCGCAATCTAAAGAACCATCCGGTGAAACCATTTATTCTCATTCAGGTTTCACCAGACGGTTTTTTATTTTATGTACGGACCATGCAATCAAACTTCCAGAGACAGCTCCCGCCAGTACATCCGACGGATAGTGTACACCAAGATATAATCTAGAAAAACTGATAAGAACAGCAAGGATCATAAAAGGGACCCCATATTTTTTCGGCAGTTCCAGATACAAAATCACAGCGACGGCAAAAGAACTTGCCGTGTGCCCGGATGGAAAAGAAAAGTCCGACTGTTTCTCGATCAGCCTATGAAGTCCATCCACAACTTCATAGGGTCTAATCCTGGCAACTACATTTTTCAAAAACACATTATTAATCAGAAATGACAAAAGAAGAGAAGCTGACGCCTCTATACCAATTTTTCTCGTTCTTGTAAAACACAGAAAAAAAATGGCCGCCAGAATCCAAAAGATTCCGGCGTTTCCCAATTTCGTAATCTGTCTAAAAAATGCGCTCAGCCAGGGAGTTCTCAAATATTCCTGGATCCACAATAGGATCGACGCATCCATATCATATCCTCCATCTTTTACAGATTCTCCAATTTTTTTATTCCAGTTTCCAGATATGGACTTTCTACTTCATGGAAGAGCCCCTCATCTGCTGCCTGGGCATATTTTGGCTCAAGTGGAAGTTTTCCAAGCACCTCAATGCCAAGTCCACCGGCTACTTCCTCGATATGGCTTTCCCCAAACATTGAAATTTTCTTTCCACAATCAGGGCACTTGAGATAACTAAAGTTCTCAACGACGCCCAAAACCGGAATATCCATCATAGCAGCCATATGATAGGCTTTTTTTACAATCATCTGCACCAATTCCTGCGGCGATGTCACAATGATAATGCCATCTACCGGAAGAGATTGAAATACCGTAAGCGGTACATCTCCCGTCCCTGGCGGCATATCGACAAACAGATAGTCCAGATCACCCCATACCACATCACTCCAGAACTGTTTTACCGTTCCTGCAATCACCGGTCCGCGCCAGACCACCGGAGCCTCCTCATCTTCCATCAAAAGATTGATGGACATAACTTTGATTCCGTTTGCGGCCTCGATCGGATACATCCCCAAATCATTGCCAGTCGCCGGACCGTGTACGCCAAACATTTTCGGAATCGAAGGACCTGTAATATCCGCATCGAGGATTCCCACCTGGTAACCCTCTTTTCTCATCTGCGTGGCAAACGCCGCCGTTACGAACGACTTTCCGACTCCGCCTTTTCCGCTGACAACACCGATTACCTTCTTTACAGATGAATGCGCATTCATAGGCACAGAAAAATCCGGTTTTGCCCCTGTATTTTGTGCACATCCCTCACAGCTCTCTTTTGTACAGCTAGATGCACCGCTGCACTCTCTATTTTCTGGCATATCTTTTCCCTCCTTACTATATCTTGAGGTAGTATATCCCATTTTCTCTATTTTTTCAATCCGTATTCCCAAAGATTACGAAAACGATAAGAAACAGCTCCTCGAGTTTTTCACGTTCGCGAGCGGCGCCAAATTGGAACGCAAGCATTCCAGCTTGGCTTATGCCTTTATATTTTCATATTCTTCTGAGCCGTCAATGTAAGACCTCCGTAGCACTTTATTTTTGAAGTCTGATTGCTGCTCCTCTTTAACGTATCATTATTTATGATTTGTTTCAATTTTCCCTTCTTATACTGAAAAATACCATTGACACCATCTCCGTTATCTCCCGGAAAGTACAGATACAAAAATGGCTTTCCATTCTTTAGTGTACATAACGTTGCATTGATATGATATGCCGATGGATGATTCCAAGATATAGCGGTCTTTCCATTGACTATCACAGAAATCTTTTCATAATAATCTCCGTACTGGTCTTTGGTTCCCTGGATTCTGATCGTATCCTTTTTCTTATCTCCGGTGATATCATAATTTTTATAAGTTTTCCCCTCTTTTAATTTAACTTTCGCTGCCTTTGCCGCATTTGCAGTCTTGCTCGGACAGAGCAATAATGCCAGTGCAAAAAGATATAAATAATATGACATAGATCCCGCAAAATGTCTATGAATTTCCATGTCAAATGATGATGCAGACTAGACCTCCATTGGAATCGTTGACAATCTTTTGCATGGTATCTTGCAATTTCATCTGGCTCTCGTCATCCATCATCGAAATCTTACTGCGGATGCCGTCTTCCATCAATTCTCCAATTGATTTACCAAAAATATTGGTGCTCCACACACCTTCTTCAGTGTTCTGTCCCTCTTTAATATATTCGATCAAATCTTTTGCCTGTTCCTCATTTCCCACAATCGGGGCCACTTCTGTCTCAATATTAGCTTTGATCATATGAATGCTCGGCGAACTTGCCTTCATCTTCACACCATATTTGCTTCCATGCTTGATTAAAACAGGCTCCTCTAATGTAATATCTGCAAGTCCTGGATTGACTACTCCATAGCCTTTTATTTTGACAGAGTTCATCGCATCTTCCACTTTTTCGTACTCTTTTTTCATTCCCGCGAGTTCTTTAATCATCGAAATCAACTGGTATTCGCCGTGAATCTCCACACCAGTCAACTCACTCATGTTTTCGTAATAATATTTCTCACCGATTTCTAGGCACAGATTTACGCTTCCCGTCGCAAGATCCATTTTATCGAGTTTGATCTGTTCTATGTAATCCCCATCCGTATCAAAGGAATATCCGATGAGATCTTTGATATATGTAATATCTCTTAAAAAATTCTTTGCATTGGAGATGATACTCTGTTTGATCTCCGTTCCAATATCGAGCATTTCCACCCATTTCGGCATATAAAAGTTCATGCGCACAACCGGAAATTCATAGAGAATCGCCTGCAAAATTCTAGATATATCTTCTCTTTTAAGCTGTTCACAGTTAATTGGCATAACAGTAACTTGATACTTTTCTTGCATCTGCTCTGCCAACTTTTTTGTCTCATCGCTGTAAGGTTTCGCAGAATTCAAAAGTACGATAAATGGTTTTCCAAGACCTTTTAATTCCATTACCGTCTTTTCTTCCGGTTCCGCGTAATTCTCCCTTGGAATATCCGTAAAAGAACCGTCTGAGGCAACCACAATCCCGATGGTGGAATGTTCACTGATTACTTTCTTTGTTCCAATCTCAGCCGCCTGTGTAAATGGTACTTCATAATCAAACCACGGTGTTTTTACCATCCGCTCCGCTTCATTTTCCATATGTCCGCTAGCGCCTTCCACCATATAGCCGACGCAGTCAATTAAACGGATCTTTACCTCCGTCCCATCTTCTAATGTAATCTGAGCCGCTTCCTTTGGAATGAATTTCGGCTCTGTCGTCATAATCGTCTTGCCCGCAGCCGACTGCGGCATCTCATCGATTGTGCGCTCTCTGTCATGCTCATCACTCATAAACGGAAGTACCATCTGCTCCATAAAACGTTTGATAAACGTCGACTTTCCCGTTCTGACTGCTCCGATCACTCCCAGATAAATTTCGCCTTTTGTTCTAGCACTGATATCCTTGTAAATATCAAAGGATGAAGTATTAAAATTGTCCATAAAAATTCCTCCCGCATATACTATTTCATACATATGCGAGAGGAAATCTCTTTATACCTGCAAACGATAGGCCTGATCTTTACTGACTATCACAACATTCTGATTCTCTCCTCAGCCTACCATATAACTCCATTTTACCATACAACTTTTTCGCCAAATTCATATTAACTTCCCCAGAAAGTGCTCTCCACTTCCAGTTACATCCCAAAGTAGACGGAATATTCATGCGCGCTTTAGAGCCAAGGCCGATCAAATCCTGCATGGTAACAATCGCTAAATTTGCCGCACTCATCCAAGCACCGCGCATCATGCCCCAGTTATATCCCTCTTCTTTTGTGAGCTGTAAATATTCTTTTGCATTTTTCACACACTCTTTTGGAGCGGTTTTCATCCAGCCAAGGATCGTGTCATTGTCATGTGTCCCCGTATAGACCACACAGTGCTTTTCATAATTGTGAGGCATATAGTTGCTGTCATCCCTAGAATCGAATGCAAACTGTACTACCTTCATTCCAGGATACCCAGAATCTTCCACGAGTTTTAACACCGAAGGCGTCAAAAAACCGAGATCTTCCACAATAATATTCAACTCTCCCAGCTTCTCTTTTAAGACGTCAAAGAGTTCCATACCAGGTCCATCTCTCCACTCTCCTGCGCGGGCCGTCGTATCCTCTCCCGGTATTGCGTAATACGAATCAAATCCCCGGAAGTGATCGATACGAACCACATCGTAAAGTTTCGCCATTTTTTTCATGCGCAGCGTCCACCAATGGTAGCCGTCTTTTTTCATAACATCCCAGCGAAACAGCGGATTTCCCCAGAGCTGTCCATCCTCGGAAAAAGCATCGGGCGGACATCCCGCAACATCAATCGGTTCCAAATTCTCATCCAGATAAAACTGTGACGGATTCGCCCAGACATCGACACTGTCACCCGCAACGTAAATCGGAACATCCCCGATGATCTGAATCCCCTTTTCATTGGCGTAGGACTTCAATTCTCTCCACTGCTTAAAAAACAGATATTGCAGCATCTTCCAAAAAGAAATCTCTTCCCTGTAAGTTTCTTTTGCCTCCGCAATCGCTTCCGGCTCCCGAAATTTTAACGGGCGTTCCCATTCTGACCAGCGTGCTCCTCCATACGCCTCTTTCAGACTCATAAACAGGGCAAAATCCTCCAGCCAGTCGCACTCTTCTTCACAAAAAACGGCATAATCTTCCGGTTCATCCGAGAAAAAACGGCTCTGCGCCCTTTTTAACAGATCATAGCGATTCACATATAAAAGAGCATAATCCACCTCATCCTCTTTTTCAAACCACAAATACTCCTGACACTCACTCTTTTTAAGCAACTTATCTGCACAAAGATATTCCAGATCTATGAAATACGGATTACCCGCAAATCCGGATGGTGACTGATAGGGAGAATCCCCATAACTAGTCGGGCAGACCGGCAACATCTGCCAATAAGTCTGCCCTGCCCGCTCTAAAAAATCTACAAATTTTTTCGCCTGTTTTCCCATCGTTCCGATTCCATACGGAGATGGCAGGGATGATATGTGCATCAACACACCACTGCTTCTCATCACTTTCATCCTCTCACTAACTCTCTCATTTTCTTTTGTGACTATTGATATCTACAATCTCATGTTAACCTTTTACGGCACCTGCTACCACGCCTTCGATAATATATTTTTGACAGGTCATATAAAAAATAATAATCGGAACAACGGATAATACCAGCATCGCCATCAGGGCACCCATATCCTTATTTCCATTCGTCCCCACCAACATCTGTATTACAACCGGTATCGTCTTATACTTAGTGCTGATACCAATCACCAGATAGGGAAGCAAAAAGACATTCCATATCCACTTCTCATTTAAAATGGCAACAGTAATCGCCGTCGGCTTCAATATCGGAAATACCACTCTAAAATAAGTCTGTAAAGGCGTACAGCCATCAATCATTGCCGCTTCCTCCATCTCAATCGGAATACTCTTTACAAACCCTGCAAACATAAACACGGATAATCCGGCACCGAATCCTAAATATAGAATACACATTCCAAGCGGATTTCTCAAGTGAAATTTATCCGCTAAGTCTGTCATTGTGAACATCACCATCTGAAAAGGCACAACCATGGAAAATACAAATAAATAATAGAGCACCGATGTCGTCTTTCCTTTTACTCTCGTCAAATAATATGCCGTCATCGACGTAAACAGAATAATAAACGCAACTGACGCAATTGTGATAAAAAGCGACCAACCCGCCGCCTGAATCAGTCCCGTTCTCTCGAGTCCATTTACATAATTTGTAATTCCGGCAAATAATTTTCCTGTCGGAAGCTCAAATGGCTGCTTACTGATAAAAAATTTTCCTTTAAAAGAGTTCAGAATAATAAAATATAGAGGAAACAGAACGACAACTGTCACGATACACAAAATCACATAGATCAAGAGATTGCTCTTCTTTCTTTTCGTCACTGTTCCACCTCCTTACGTCTAGTCACATACAATTGGATCACCGTAATCGCTGTCACAACAATAAAAAATAAGACTGCTTTTGCCTGACCGATCCCCTCCTGACCGACTTTTCCATAGAATGTCTGATAGATATTCAGCGCAAGCATCTCTGTCTTATGCATCGGTGCTCCCGCTGTCAAAGACAAGTTCTGATCAAAGAGCTTAAAACTGTTCGACAATGTCAAAAAAACACAGATTGTAATCGAGGGCATAACCATCGGAATCTTTACTTTCCGTAAAGTCTGCCATCCCGTGGCACCGTCAATTTTCGCCGCTTCAATCAATTCTGTCGGGATATTTTGCAATCCAGCGATATAAATAATCATCATATATCCGATCAACTGCCAATTGATCAACACAATCAATCCGATAAAACCATATCGAAACTGAGAAACGATCGTTGTCCCATAACGAAATAAAATGGCATTAATCATCTGCTGCCATGTATACCCTAGGACAATCCCACCGATTAAATTGGGTAAGAAAAACACCGTACGAAAAAAGTTCGTGCCCTTTAATTTTCTCGTCAATAATAGAGCAATACAAAAAGCCAATACATTTACTGTCACTACAGAGATCACAGTAAAAAGTGTTGTAATACCAAAGGAATAGACAAAATCGGATTGTGATGTCAATGCTTTCGTATAATTTTCCAATCCAACCCACTGTGCATTTCCGACTGTCGTAAATCTACAAAAGGAAAGATATACGCCCTCGATAAAAGGGATAATAAATGCAAAAGCGAAAGCGATCAAGGTTGGAAGTACAAAAATTGGAAAATATCTTTTTAATGTCTTTTGCATAACAGACTCCTTTTTTAAAATTGCTCCGCAGCCGAAACTGCGAAGCAAACATTCAACAAAATTTTATATGATGACCGATAAACTTATTTTTCTAAAGCCCATTCCTCAACGATCTTTTTCGATACATCTTTCCACTTCATATTTCCATTTGCATATTCTAACAGTGCCGCACCAAAGTCATCTTTAAATGTCTGACTCGGGAAGACCGTAAAGCTCCACGGAATATTTGTCTTATCGCTTTCCATCCACCGATACATCTCGGCCGCAAGCGGATCATCCGACCTCTCATCTTCGTTAAATGTTTTAAACGGAGCCGCATTTCCAAGTCCACCTTCGTCGGCGGATTTATACATATAAGCCTTTCCCTCGTCGTCTGTTATCAGCCAGTTTAGGAAATCTTTTGTTGCCTCGATATCCTCCTTGGATGCCTTGCTGTTCACACACCAGAAATTCTCTGTACCGATACAAAGCCCCTGTTTTTTATCATCTACACCAAAATAAATTGGAAGGAATTTGATATCTCCCTTTTTGACAACATTCCCGTCTACTTTTGAGATCTGGCTCCATGCCCAGTTTCCATTTTGAACCATGGCACATTCTCCCAAAGCAAATTCCGCCATCGATGCCGCAACATCTGTAGATCCCAACAGACCTTTCTCAGACACAGAATTGTCCATATACAAATCGAGCACATTTTTATACTGATCACCATACTTAAATGTAATCTCGTCTAAATCATTTACCTTTTTGTCCTGAAGTTCATAATAAATTGGAAGATTTGCAAGATGCGTCTGCCATCTCCAGTCCTCCCCTGGTTTTAGAGAAGTCGATGCAAATACGCCCTCAATTTTTAAATCATCCTTTTTCTTCGTCATATCTTCCACGACTTCTTTTAATTTATCAAAACTGTCAATCTCGTCCATCTTCTTTACAACAGCACCGTCTAAAGCAAAATATTTTTCCATAATGGCATTGTTATAAATGATCCCATACGCCTCTACGCTAAACGGGATTCCGTACACTTTTCCATCGTCACCCTTTACTGCCATCGACTGATCCTGCATATTTTTATACAGATCGGTGTCAGAAAGGTCTAAGCAATAATCCTTCCAGGATTTATAACCCACTGGTCCGTTAATCTGAAAAAGTGTCGGTGCATTGCTCCCTGACATCTCAGATTTTAATGTCGTTTCATATTGATTGCTGGCCGCCGTCACAACCTTTACATCCACCCCTGTTTTTTTGGTGTAGGCCTTCGCGATCTCCTGCCATTGATCATCCACTTCCGGTTTAAAATTCAAATAATAGACAGAGCCCTTGTTGTCGTCTTTTTTCGCACTCTCATCTGATGACGAATCATCAGAATTTCCGCATCCGGTAAATACCGCCGTCATTATGGAAAGAACGAACAGCAATGACAATATTCTTCTTTTCATTTTGTATCCTCCTCATGCTTTCTCTTGTCTTATTGTACCTAAAATGTTAAAATTTATACTGAGGTAAAAAGATATGGATGAAAAATCAAAAAACAAAATGAAACATAAAATCAGACACGATGCACAGCGCTTGATCGCCTCGATCAAGTGGATCATATTTTCCATCTTAACCGGCCTATTGATCGGAACTATCGGTTCCGCTTTTTATCATTGCCTGCAATTTGTGACAAAAACTCGTCTCCATTTTTCATGGCTGCTCCTTTTCCTTCCTCTCGGCGGCCTTTTGATTGTGGGATTATATCAGATTTTTAAAGATGAAAACGATACGGGAACGAATCTTGTTCTTTCCGCGATCCATTCTAACGAAAGAATTCCACTTCGTATGGCGCCCCTTATTTTTATTTCCACGCTGATTACGCATCTGTTTGGCGGTTCTGCCGGACGTGAAGGCGCCGCCCTCCAAATCGGAGGAAGCATTGGCGGTTCACTGGGAAGATTGTTTCGATTCAATGAAAAAGACAGACATATTATGATTATGTGCGGGATGTCCGCCGCATTCACAGCACTGTTTGGCACCCCAATGGCAGCGGCAATTTTCTCCATCGAAGTGGTGAGTGTTGGCATCATGCACTATTCAGCACTCGTTCCCTGTGTGATCTCCGCACTAGTTTCAAGTGAAGTGTCCTCCTATTTCGGTGTCACAGCGGATACTTTCCTCCTAGGCACTTTGCCGGTTTTTAACCTGAAATCTGCCGGACTCATTGCTCTGCTTGCTATTTTGAGTGCATTGATCAGTATCCTTTTTTGTATCCTGCTCCACCAATCGGAACATCTGTATAAAAAATTTTTTAAAAATCGCTACCTGAGAGTTTTTGCAGGCGGTATTTTCATTGTGCTTCTCACACTGCTTATCGGAAACCAAGATTACAATGGATCCGGTATTACAATCATTGAGCGCTGCATTCACGGAGAATCCGTCAATTCTTTTGCTTTTGTCCTCAAAATGATTTTTACGGCTTTTACTCTTGGCGCTGGATTTAAAGGCGGCGAAATTGTCCCTTCTTTTTTTGTCGGTGCTACTTTTGGCTACTTATTTAGCAATTTTTGTGGACTCTCTCCTGCTCTTTGTACCGCAGTCGGCATGATTTCCGTCTTCTGTGGAGTGACCAACTGTCCCATTACCTCTCTTTTGATGAGTTTTGAACTCTTTGGCTATGAGGGAATGCCGTTTTATCTGTTAGCAGTGGCGCTTAGCTATATGCTCTCGGGTTATTACGGACTCTATCTAAATCAAAAGATTATCTATTCTAAATATAAAACAGAATATATCAATCGGAAGACTCACTGACGGCTCTGTCTAATTTTTTAACATCCTCCACAGGGTTCCTCTGCTGATTCCTAACTTTCTAGCCGCACTGCTCTGATTTCCATTCTCCTCCTCTAAAATGATTCTGACCACTTCGTTTTCGATCTCCTTAAGAGGCTTATTCAGATTCAATGGATATAGCCCCTCCTGATTTTTCAATCCAGAATAAGATTCTTTTTTTAAGACCCCCAAAACAGTATCATAGGTAATATACGGCGTCTGAGTCACGATCAGCAATTCTTTGATCACCCTTTTGAATTGTCCTAAATTACAAGGCCAGCGATATTTTTTCATCAGCTCCATAGCTCCCGGCTCAAATCCAATCACCTGCCTGCCCAAAATAGCATTAAATTCATTGATATAGAGACTCGCCAGTTCCGGAAGTTTTTGAATCCTCTCCCGCAGGGCAGAAAAATACAGGGAAGGAAATGATAACTCGTTTGTCAAAATCTCCAAAAATTCCTCCGTATCAGGCATATCATCTAACGCAATTGAAAAAATCATCTTATTTTTCTTTTGAATTTCCCCCTCTTTTAAAAAACGAAACAGTAAAAAACATTTTTCCAAAGAGCCTTGATTGATATTCCTAAAATAAATCGTAGATTCTAGATGGTAAAGCGGCGAATTCTCATTGCTAAAAAGATACTGCCACTGCCTCTCTCCTAACTGTGTGCAGTCTACAATATAGAGAGGATGTTTTAAGAACATTCCCTGTTCATATAACAATTCCGCCCCTCTGTCTTTTCCCGTTCCCGGTTCTCCAATCAACACAACCGGTTCCGATGTCTTTGCATACTTCGCCATAGTCTCTGTGAGATCTTTGGTAAAACTGATATAGGTATGAAAACTGTTTTTTCTCGCTTTTATCAGATCCCGATAATGAAGCGTCCGAATAGACTGCTCTTTTTTCTGCGCCCGTTTTTTTTGCGTCTTGATATAAAAATTAAAATGAGTTTTCCGATCAAACTCCATCTGTTCCATTGCAATTTCATAAGAAATTCCTCTGTGTGTCTGACTGTAGACAACACTTTTCTCCCCAATAAAATCAAAAAAGTATTCCGCTATGATCTTTTGCAGCCATCTCTTTTCCTCGGGATCAAAATCCGAAGAAAAAACCTCCATTCCATCCTCTCGATAAATCAATAATTTCCCCTGAAAGTAGTTCAACGAATTCTGTAAACACTGGAGAAGTGCTTTCGTCATTCTCCCATTTTGGCTAATCTGAATCGCCTCATGAAAAGCAGTGTCAATACTCTCACTTCCAGAGGTAATCAAAACAGAGGTAAATCCCATTTTCTGGGCATAAGAATTGGCAATTTTATCGCATAATATCACAGTCCTGCCGCCAAATTTTTCCTGGATATGTAAAAAGCAGTCATATAATTCTCCCTCCCCGGAAATAGTATAAATTTCCACATTATATTGGAGCAGATTACAAAGGACTGCTGCGCACCCAGTAAAACTTCGAAAGCCAACGATCACAAACTGTTTAGAAAAAGTTTCTACCATTTTAATTCCTCTGAGTATATCGTAAATGGATATGGATATTTCAACGACAGGAATTTCCGTATTATTCCGGATCAATTCCGCTGTTCCACCTCTGGAAATAATCACCTCATAATCATCATTTTCTATATTTTTGACAAAATCTGCACCTTTTTGCATATCTGCCACATAAATATCTACCTCAACATCTTCTCTCAATGCCGCTACTTCTAACATGGTATCTTTTAGTCCCTCATATGGAACGATGGCCAGTATCTTTACCTTCTTCATGTTTCCTCCCAAAGTGTTCTATTTTTAAACATATTTTAATCAATTTTCAAATATTAATCAATACTTTTTCATTTTGTTCTATTTTAAATCACTTTTTTACATTTTTATTCTATTATTTTTTATAAAAAAATAATAGAATTTTGTGTATTAAACAAGGAGGTATCATCAATGACAGCAAAACCAAGGATTGGAATCACAATGGGAGACCCTTCCGGTATCGGACCGGAAATTTCTGTAAAGGCATTGAGTAATCCCGCCATTTATGACGTCTGTCGACCTATTCTCATTGGAAACCATGGGGTTCTTTTACGTGCACTTTCTTACTGCAATATGGAACATGATTTCAAGCTTCACACGATCTCTGCGCCAGAAGAAGCTCTGTTTCAATTTGGAACGATTGATGTACTCTCCATTGACTCCGAGGAGCTTGACGCTATTCCTCCGGGAACACTCTGTGCACAGTGTGGGGACGCGGCTTTTTCGTATGTGAAAACGGCCATTTTATTGGCAATGGAACATCGCTTAGATGCTACTGTCACCAATCCTTTGAATAAGGAAGCCCTGAATCTGTCCGGCCACTCTTTTTCCGGTCACACAGAAATCTATGCACATTATACGAAAACGAAGAAATATACCATGATGCTGGCACATGAAAATCTGAGAGTAGTACACGTCTCCACACATGTGTCTTTGCGCGATGCCTGCGATCGCGTCAAAAAAGATCGTGTGTTAGAAGTCATTCGGATCGCCCACGAAACCTGCAAAAAACTGGGCATTACCTGTCCGAAAGTGGGCGTCGCCGGATTAAATCCTCACTGCGGAGAAGGCGGATTATTTGGAACAGAAGAGATCGAAGAGATCACTCCTGCTATCCTTCTCGCCAAAGAAGAAGGCATCGATGTCATCGGACCGATTCCTCCTGATACCATTTTTTCTAAGGCGCGTGGCGGATGGTACGATATTGTTGTCGCTATGTACCACGACCAGGGACATATTCCACTCAAAGTATCCGGCTTTGTCTATAATCAGCAGGAAAAAAAATGGGAATCCGTATCCGGAGTAAATGTAACCTTAGGACTCCCTATCATTCGTACTTCCGTGGATCACGGTACTGCTTTTGACCAGGCCGGAACAGGAGCAGCAAGCGAACAAAGCCTGCTAAACGCGATTGAATATGCCGTATTAATGGCCAAACACTAGGAAAGGTGTGAAAACATGAAAAAACTGCTGATTTTAGCTGATGATCTCACCGGTGCTTTAGATACTGGCATTCAATTTGCAAAATTGGGAATCTCCACTCAGGTGCTCCGGTACACCGAGACAACACCTTTTACTTTCCCAGACACAATTTCCGTTCTCGTCATTGACACGGAGACGAGACCACGAACTTCCGAGGAGGCCTACCACATTGTGTACGAACTCTGCAGACAGGCAAAAGCATTAAAGATTCCATATATCTACAAAAAGACGGATTCTGCACTGCGCGGTAACATTGGAAGTGAATTAAAGGCTGTCTTGGACGGCACCGCGGAACAAACACTTCATTTTATTCCTGCTTTCCCAGCCGCCGGAAGAACGACCAAAGAGGGAATCCATTTTTGGAATGACACGCCTATTCACAAGAC
>JAAVYC010000210.1 GCA_022790905.1 Lachnospiraceae bacterium
GCCTTGCCAAAAGTGACCCAGCGGTGAAAGAACTGCTTTTTAAACTCTCAAAAGATTTGAATTGGACAGAATCTGGAATCACTTCCAAAGTAAGCACTTATTACATCAATGAGCCGGACTGCCGCAATTTTGGAAGCTATTTATTGCTGTTTCTTTACTTTGCAAGTATGGTTTACGCAATGATTAGTTTGATACACGCCGCTATTTCCTGGCGCTTCCCGCTGCTCTCGCCTCCGGTAAAACAACTGTCCCGTTTTGGAAAACCTTCCGAATTGTTGGCAGAAGCGGAAGAAGAATTAGCCACGCTGCCTCAGCTCGCCACAGATGATATGTTTATTACGGAACACTATTTTATTGAAATTTCAAAATACGGTATTGCTGTCGTTCCAATTCAGGAGATGATCTGGGTATACAAGCATTCTACCCTACATAAATTCTTCTGGTACCATTTCAGTATTTCCTACACGCTGCATATCACGGCGAACAAACATCTTTATATCCACTGTCCAAAAAATATCAAATCGGATATTGATGGAATCATTGACTATCTAGCGGAAGCCAATCACAATCTTTTCGTCGGATTTAACGAAAAAAATCGTCTCGCTGTACAAAAAATACAGGGGACTCCTCTACAAATGGATAAAATTTTTACACGATTAAAAAAGAAACGGGGATGATGTTTCCCCGTTTTTTCAGCTTCACTCTATTTTCCCTGAATCGCTTTATCAATCACCTCAAAAAAAGAATCCGTCTTCACGTCTTTATCTGGCTCCACAGAAATCCTTTTCCACATTCCCTCATTAAAAACGGTCGAAATATCGGCCACATACTCATCATATACATTGTGAAAAGCTTTTTCTTTTCTGGCATCTAAAATCACTTTTTTATTTTGATCGGTCAATTCCTGGTCGTATTTATCTACACACTTAATGAAATAATATCCTTCCTCCGTTTTAATCATGCCAGATATCTTTCCATTTTCCAATTCAAATGCCTCTTTGACCACCTCTTTTGGCATATCTTCTCTGCCAAAGGACAATTCAATCGTTCCCTTTTCGTTATAGGTCCCGGCTACCGCCGCAAAATCTTCTCCATTTTTCAATCTCTTTTTTACTTCTTTTGCCCGCGACTTATCTTCCACGAAAATTTGCATCGCCTCTATGACTCTTGCCTCATCATCACTGACTTCCTCATCCACACCTTTCATCAAAGAGCGATATGCTTTCATGGCAATCCAATATTCTTGATACATATTCTTGATATCAGATTCGTCTATCCCCATATATCTACGCTCTTTTTTAGAAAGAGATTTAAAATATTTTGCTGCTGCCTCCGCTGCCTTTTTTTCCTCCTCTTTTGTCAGCTCTATTTCATGCTGATGTGCAATTCCATTCATGCACTTTACCTGCGAAAGCTGAGAGATCGTCATATCTTTGACATATTGCTCTAAATCTTCTGTTCTAGACTTTTCGTCCCAAAGCCTGATTCCATAAGCATTTCCATAAATATTCATATAATTCGCGAGATAGACTTTCGCCTCTTTCTTTTTGCACACCTCTTTGCCAATCTTAAACACTTGATTATGATAAATCGGCTTTAATAAAACAACTTCGACATTCCCAATTCTGCATCCTCCCAGCAACAGGGCGCTCACCAGTACAATTGCCGCCAGTTTTATCTTTTTTTGTACTTTCATATTTTACTCCATTGTCTTGATCATACTTCGCGCTACAGCGAGTCCATTTGCAGAAGCCTGTTGTAACCCCCTTGTCACAGACGAACCGTCTCCGATGGCGCGCAGTCCTTTTATATTTGTCTCAAAATCCTGATTGAGCACCACTTTATTAGAATAAAATTTGACTTCCACCCCATACAAGAGTGTCTCATCACTGGCAATTCCAGGCGTTACTTTATCCAAAGCTAAGATCATCTCCTCAATATCCACCATGATACGATGCGGAAATACCAAAGACAGATCTCCCGGTACTGCATCTTTTAACGTTGGAATCAGATTATTGCGGCAAAGACGTTCCTCTGTCGTCCTGCGTCCGCGTCGAAAATCTCCAAATGTCTGCACTAAGATCTTGCCGTCACAGAGCATGTTGGAAAGCTGTGCAATCTGTTTTCCATATTCGATCGGCGTCTTAAAAGGTTTCGTAAAATTTTTCGAGACTAATAAAGCAAAATTCGTATTATTCGTCTTCAGATCTTTGGATTTATAAGCATGACCATTGACTACGGCAAGACCATCATCATAATATTCTGTTGCGACTTCGCCCGAAGGATTTGTACAAAAAGTTCGTACTTTATCATCAAATGTCGGTGTGTGGTATACCAGCTTTGCCTCATAGAGGTTCCGGTTTAAGACTTCCATAACCTCATCTCGGACTTCCACACGCACACCGATATCCACGGTTCCGACTCCGGTCTCCACACCGTGCTTTCCACAGATATGCGAAAACCAATCAGCCCCCTCGCGTCCCACGGCAGATACAATCTCTTTTGCATAAAAAGTCTCTCCCGCTTCCGTCACAATACCGACTGCCCTTTCCTTCTCTATCAGGATGTCTTTTACCATCGTGTCAAATTTGATCTCGACTCCCTGTTCTAAAAGGTGTTCCTGAAATCTGGAATAGATTTTGTAACCTTCCTCTGTTCCCAGATGGCGTATCGGGCATTCAATCA
>JAAVYC010000211.1 GCA_022790905.1 Lachnospiraceae bacterium
GGATACGAGTATCCAGGAGATGTTCGGACGGTCGATGTACATGTGAGACGTCTTCGAGAAAAGATCGAAGTCAATCCGAGTGAGCCAAAATATGTTCATACAAAATGGGGAGTGGGATATTATTATCAGAGTTAGGTGGTATTATGGGAAAAGACAGCACATTCCGAAAATTCTTAAAAAGTATGAAATTTCGTTTGATTCTATTATTTTCAGTGATTGGAATTCTTCCTTGCCTGATTTTTTGTGTTGGTCTTTTGAGAGCTTATGAGGATCGTGCGTTAAATCTGCACAGCATCGATATTACAAGTCAGGCAAAAATTTTAGCGACTCAAATTGCAGCGAACAATTACATAGATCATCCGGAGATGGAGTCTATTACAGCACAACTCACCCAACTTTCTAATATCTATGATGGGCGGGTTATGCTGATTGACCGCGCTTTTCAGATTGTGGCAGATACGTATGCTTTGGATGAGCAAAAGACAATTATATCCGAGGAGGTAATTCGAAGTTTTTCGGGAAAAGAAATATCAAAATACGACAAAAAAAGTCGATATCTAGAGATGACAATTCCAATTACGGAGACGGGCAATAAAAAGGTGACAGGAGTTATGTTAGTCAGTGTCTCTATGGATGGTGTGATGAATAATAAGGACTTAGTAGCTCGTCATGCGACGGTATTAGCCTTGCTCCTAAGTGTTTTCATTCTCGGATTTGCCGTGTTTGTATCGGGGAGATTAGTGCGGCCTTTGCGCAAGATGGAAAAATCTATTCGCGATATTCAGACTGGTTATGGGGATGGAGAGCTTCAAATAGATCAATTTACGGAGACGAGGGAGATGTCAGAAAGTTTTAATCAGCTGCTGACCCGAATGAGAGTGCTGGATGATTCCAGACAGGAATTCGTTTCCAATGTGTCCCATGAATTAAAGACGCCGCTGACTTCTATGAAGGTTCTCGCGGACTCGCTCAACAGTATGGAAGATGCGCCAGTAGAGCTCTATAAAGAATTTATGGAGGATATCACAAACGAGATAGAGCGTGAAAATAAAATTATTACAGATTTATTGTCGCTTGTAAAAATGGACAAGTCGGCGGCGGATTTGAATATCACGACTGTCAACATCAATGAGATGTTGGAGCTGATCTTAAAAAGGCTTCGTCCAATTGCAGAAAAGCAGAATATCGAATTAGTTTTAGAGACATTTCGGCCGGTGACGGCGGAGATTGATGAGGTAAAGTTGACGCTAGCCGTTACGAATCTTGTAGAAAATGGGATCAAATATAATCAGGAAAGTGGTTGGGTCCATGTGACCTTGAATGCGGATCATCAGTATTTTTATGTAAAGGTAGAAGATTCCGGTATAGGAATCCCGGAAGAAGCATTAGAACATATTTATGAGAGGTTTTATCGCGTGGATAAATCTCATTCCAGAGAAATCGGAGGTACAGGTCTGGGACTTGCGATCACAAGAAATGCGGTGCTTATGCATCGCGGCGCTATTAAAGCATATAGTACGGAAGGGGAGGGTACTATTTTTACGATCCGCATTCCGCTAAATTATATCGTATAGGGGATAGGAATGAAATTTAAGTCAAAAATAAAAGTTTTATTTCTCGCGGCTGCACTTTTATTACTGTGCGGTTGCAGGTCAGAAAAAGAGGAAAAAGCGAAATATCAAATCTATTATTTAAATGAAGAAAAGACAGGGCTTCATGCAATGGGATATTCTGCAAAAGAGAAAGGGACAAAGGGATTAGTCAGAGAGTTTTTAAAGAAATTATCTGTGAATCCAAAAGATGTGGAATATCGAAAAGCATTGCCAGATAACGTCGAGATTGTAAAAAGCAAGATAGAGGGTGATCAACTTTCTATATGGTTTGATACAGACTATTACGGTATGGCTGCTTCGGAAGAGGTTTTATGTAGGGCATCGATTGTGAAAACCTTGATCCAGATTCCTGAGATCTCCTGTATTTCTTTCTTTGTGGGAGATGCGCCGCTCGTCGATGCGAAAGATAATGTGGTTGGCCTTATGACAGGAGAGAGCTTTGTGGAAAATCCGGGGGAGCAGATCAATGCAATTCAGACGGTACCAATTACACTCTATTTTTCCAATGACAGCGGAGATGGGCTGATGGTAGAGACTTATAAAGTCCACTATAACAGTAATATTTCAATGGAAAAATTGGTGATCGAACATCTCTTAGAAGGACCAAAAAGAGGAAAAGGAAAATCAGCAATTCCAGAAGGGACGAATCTCCTCGGAGCAACGACCGTAGATGGAGTGTGCTATGTCAATTTTGATTCCGGTTTTTTAAACCAGAATTATAAGATTCAGGAGCCAATTGTGATCTACTCTATTGTAGATTCTCTGTCGGAACTTTCCACGGTCAGCAGGGTACAGATTTCGGTGAATGGAAGTACGAAAGGAGTATATCGAGATAGTTATAAATTGGATAAAGTCTATGACAGAAATCTAGATTATTTGGATGGCAGCAAGGAGGAAAAGAAAAAGGGTGAATAAACGGCTGCTTGTTTTGATGGCGGTCTCTTTTCTTTTGGGTATTCTCTTTCGGGGAGAAAAAATACAGGAGATTTTTTGGATCTTCTGCCTCTTCCTATTTATAAATGTGATATGGCGAATAAAAGTACGGGGATGGAGACAGGGAGTGATCTATCTCGTCATATTGACAGCAGCATTTTTGTGCGGAGTCTGGCGCATGGAACGGGAAAGCGAAAATCGGAACCGCTATGAACCGTTTTTGCGGGATGAAAAAGAGGTCGCCGTACAAGGGGACGTCTATAAAAAAGAAGTGGGGGAGACGAACCGCTATTATCTAAATCATTGTTATCTCATCGGAATGGATGATCTGTCTGTTCCGGTTTCTTGTAATCAAATCTTAGTCTATCTAAATACCGATGATGTATCGATCGGAAATACCATCCTTGTAAATGGAACAGTAAAAACGTTAGAGTCAGCGAGAAATGAAGGGAATTTTGACGAGAAAAAGTTTTATCAAAGCCAAAAAATAGATATAAAATGTTATGGAAAAAAGGTGCGAATTGTAACGAACACCAAAAAGATTCAGCTATCAGGTATGCTCTTTGAAAAAAGAAAGGAGATAGAACAGATCTATCTAAAAATTTTGGGAGAGAAAAGTGCAGGGGTATTGAGTACTATGTTGCTTGGCGAGCGGGGAACGTTGGATGCTGAAGTCAAAGAACTCTATCAAAAGAGTGGGATTTCACATATTCTTGCGATCTCAGGGCTTCATATCTCGATGATTGGAATGGGAATGGCCGGCATTTTGCAAAAATGTGGTGTGGGTCCGGGGATCAGAACCATATTGTCGGCTAGTGCCGTTCTGGGGTTTGCCGCGTTAGTTGGAGCAGGAATCTCGACAAAAAGAGCTGTTTTGATGTTTTTTCTGCTTCTTTTTGGAAATTTAACGGGGAGAAGTTATGATTCTTTGACAGCACTGGCATTTGTGGCAATTCTGATTTTGTGGGAGAATCCATTTGTTTACGCCTATAGCGGTTTTCAGCTTTCCTTTCTAGCTGTTCTTGGCGTCAATGGAAGTCAACTCGTAATTCGATGTAAAAAGATAAAAAGGAAATGGTGTAGGCAGATATTTTCCTGCGCTTTGATTCAAGTCTTTACCATTCCGGTCATCACCTGGTGCTATTTTGAAATTCCAATTTACGCTAATATTGCCAATCTGCTGATTTTGCCAACGGTTGGATGGGTTCTTTTTTTGGGAATTGTGGGTGGAATATTGGGGAGCTTTTATCTGACACTCGGGTGGCTGCCTATTAAGCTTGCAGGTGTTTTGCTGAGTGGATATGAATGGGTTTGTCTAATGATCCAGAAGCTTCCCGGTTCTGTTTGGATTACCGGAAAACCGGCGATAGAAAAAATCTTTTGTTATTATGTCGTATGTTTTCTTGTATTGGGACTTGTCTATTATAGAGAGAAAATCTCATTTGTTTTTCCAATTGGAACGATGATGTGCGTTGTTCTTTTCACATTTTGCAAAAAAGAATCGGGATTTCAAGTTAAAGTGTTAGATGTGGGACAGGGAGACGGCATTTATGTGGAATCTGATAAGGGGAGTCACTTTTTTATTGATGGCGGGAGTGTGGATACGTCAAAGGTGGGAAAGTACCGAATTCTTCCATTTTTAAAAGCAAATGGGATAAAGAGGATTGATTGTTGGTTTGTGAGCCACTGTGATGCAGATCATATCAATGGTTTGATAGAAGTTTTAGAAGCTGATTATCCGGTAAAAAATCTATTTTTTTCGGGGTACCTATTGGAGGATGAAGCGTTTACTGCATTGAAAAAATTAGCTGTGGGTAAGGGCTGTGGGATTAATTATCTGGGAGAGGGGGAGAGACTTTCCGACGGCTCGATGAGTTTTGAAGCGCTGTATCCAAAAGAGGGGGAGGTTGTGTTAGATAGAAATGCAGGAAGTCTAGTGCTCCTATTGGAGACAGAGGGATTTCGTGCA
This sequence comes from Lachnospiraceae bacterium, assembly GCA_022790905.1. Classification (GTDB taxonomy): domain Bacteria; phylum Bacillota; class Clostridia; order Lachnospirales; family Lachnospiraceae; genus Maccoyibacter. The sequence continues at coordinate 4,516 of JAAVYC010000211.1, forward strand.
TTGCTGACGGGAGATATTGGAGAAGAAGAAGAAAAAGAACTAAAAAATATTGGAGAGATTGATTGGTATAAGGCAGCGCACCACGGTTCTAAGACATCGAATTCTAAGGAGTTGCTCCATCAAATACATCCAAAGATTGCAACGATTTCTTATGGGAAGGGAAACACTTACGGACATCCGGGAAAAGAGGCGATAGAAAATATAAGGGATTCCGGAGCAAAAATCTATGAGACGGCAAAAGCGGGGCAGGTTACAATAACACGAAAAAGAGCACAGATTTTTATGGAGACGTATCTGACTTCGTCTGTTGAAGCGGAGGATATTTCTGTGGTAAAATAAAACAATGAAAATGATAGAAAAAGATATTGAGACAGGAAAATTTCAAAATGTATATCTCTTATATGGAGAGGAGAGTTACTTAAAACGCCAATATAAAGAAAAACTACTTCACGCGCTGATAGAAAAAGGTGATACGATGAACTTTTCCTCCTATTCAGGAAAAGAGATCAATCCAAATGAGTTGATTGATTTAGCGCAGACCATGCCTTTTTTTGCTGAGCGCCGTGTAATTTTAGTGGAGGACAGTCTTTTTTTCAAAAATACCTGCGAGGAGCTTGTGTCATATTTGCAAGAACTTCCGGAACAGACTTGTTTTTTGTTTGTGGAATCTGTAGTGGATAAGCGCAGTAAAATGTATAAGCAGGTGAAAAAAGTAGGAAGAATCACCTGTTTTGACAGACAAAAAGACGATGTACTTATGCGTTGGGTAGGGAGCCGTTTAAAAAAAGAAGGAAAAACTATGACAAAGGTGGCATATCAGCAGTTTATTACAAAGACAGGGGATGATATGGAA
>JAAVYC010000212.1 GCA_022790905.1 Lachnospiraceae bacterium
AATTCATAGATATGGTTCGTTGGTCAAGCGGTTAAGACGCCGCCCTCTCACGGCGGAATCAGGGGTTCGATTCCCCTACGAACTGTTTATTCTTAAATGAATAGCCCAACCCTTAGAAGATGCTGAAAGCCTTTACGGTGCTTTGAGCATTTTTTATTTATGCAGAGAGCAGGAGTAAAGCTGAATGCTTGCATTCTGTTTTTAGCTCCGTCTGCGAACGTGAAAAACGCTTAAAACATGTTTCCTATTGTTATATCAAAAATTCAAAAAGAATATCTTGCATTTATAATGGATAAGTGTTATGATAAATAAGATAAAAAGATGATTAAGATTGAGAGCGGGCAGATGTCCGCTCTCAACTTTATGTAGGGCATGCTGCTGGAAAACATGTGTGATATTAGGGGTAATGAAATAGAGAAAGAAGGTGTGAATTATGTCAAAAAAGCAGATGTATGAAGCCCAGACAGAAGAGTGGATTCTACCGATTTTGGAAAAATATAATTTTGAACTGATAGATGTAGAATATGTCAAAGAGGGAACGAGTTGGTATCTTCGCGCTTATATAGACAAAGAAAACGGGATTACGGTTGATGACTGTGAGATGGTAGCGAGAGATATGAATGAAGTTTTAGACAGAGAAGATTATATTGAAGACTCGTATATTTTTGAAGTGAGTTCTCCGGGATTGGGAAGACCGTTGAAAAAAGAAAAGGATTATATCCGCAGTATGGGCAAAGAATTGGAGATCCGTACTTATCGCTCCATAAACGGAAAAAAGGAGTTCTACGGGATTTTGGCAGAATACGATGAAAAGACAGTTACAATTCAAACAGAAAATGGTGAAAAGTTAACTTTTGCAAAAATGGATATTGCCTTGATTCGTTTAGCATTTGATTTTTAGCGTAAAATAACAAATTGATATTAGGAGGAAACAAAAAATGAACAATGAGTTGTTAGAAGCGTTAAATATATTGGAAGAAGAGAAAAATATCAGTAAAGATACGCTTTTAGAGGCAATTGAAAACTCTCTGGTGACAGCCTGTAAAAATCATTTTGGGAAATCCGAGAATGTAAGAGTTCATATTGATCCACAGACCTGTGAATTTCATGTATATCAGGAAAAAACTGTCGCGGAAGAGGTAGAAGACGACTGTCTAGAAATTAGTCTTGCCAATGCGAAAATGATCGACTCGATCTATGAAGTCGGGGATGTGATCAATATTGAGGTGAAATCCAAAGAATTTGGCCGCATTGCGACACAAAATGCCAAAAATGTGATTCTCCAAAAAATTCGGGAAGAAGAGAGAAAAGTTCTTTTTGATGAATACTATAGCAAGGAACGCGATGTGGTGACGGGAGTTATACAGCGCTATATCGGAAAAAATGTCAGTATTAATTTGGGAAAAGTGGATGCCATCTTGACAGAGAGTGAGCAGATTAAAGGAGAAGTCTTTAAGCCGACAGAGCGGATCAAACTCTATATTTTAGAAGTAAAATCTACATCCAAAGGTCCAAAGATTTTAGTATCTAGAACACATCCGGAGTTGGTAAAACGGCTGTTCGAATCGGAAGTGACAGAAGTGCGTGAGGGGATTGTAGAGATTAAAAGTATCGCAAGAGAAGCCGGAAGCAGGACGAAGATTGCCGTCTATTCTAATGATCCGGATGTGGATCCGGTAGGAGCCTGCGTTGGCATGAACGGGGCGCGTGTCAATGCCATTGTCAATGAGCTTCGCGGAGAGAAAATTGATATTATCAATTACTGTGAAAATTCGGCGATTTTGATTCAGAATGCACTCAGTCCAGCAAAAGTTATTTCTGTCATAGCAGATGATGAAGAAAAGACGGCGAAAGTAGTCGTACCGGATTATCAGTTGTCGTTGGCGATTGGAAAAGAGGGGCAAAATGCCAGGCTAGCTGCTAGATTGACCGGATTTAAAATTGATATCAAGAGTGAGAGTCAGGCAAGAGAGGCAGGAGACTTCATAGATTACGAAAATGACTATGAAGATGATTACGAAGAAGAATACTATGAAGATGGAGAAAGCTATTACGATGAAAACGGCGAGTATCTGCAGGATGATTACAGAATCGATGAGGATTATGAAGAGTTTGACAAAGAGATAACGGAAGAGGACATAGAAGAGAGTATGGAAGAGAGCGGCGGGGACGAATATGGCGAATAAGAAGATTCCTATGCGGCAATGCGTCGGCTGCAACGAGATGAGGAGCAAACGGGAAATGATCCGAGTTTTAAAGACGACAGAGGAAGAGATCGTTTTAGATACAACTGGCAAAAAAAATGGCAGAGGGGCATATATCTGCCCGAGCAGCGAGTGTCTAGAAAGGGCAAAGAAATCAAAAGGATTAGAGCGTTCGCTCAAAATGGCGATACCACAAGAGATTTATGAAAAGCTTCGAGAGGAGATGGAAAGGATTGAAAAATGATGCGGTATTGCAATTGCTTGGACTTGCCGCGAAAGGGAGAAACGTTTTAAGTGGAGAGTTTTCTACGGAAAAAGCAGTTAAGACGGGGAATGCCAATTTAGTAATCATAGCTGTGGATGCTTCAGATAATACAAAAAAATCATTCTGCAATATGTGTGCGTTTTATAAAGTACAATTTTATGAGTACGGAACGAAGGAAGAGTTAGGACATTGCATTGGAAAACGGTATCGGGCATCGCTTGCCATAACAGATGTTGGATTGGCAAAAGCAGTAGAAGAAAAGATAAAAAGCAGTAAAACAATTGAATAATGGAGGAAAAAGAATGGCAAAAGTCAAAGTGCATGAACTTGCAAAAGAATTAAATATACAATCGAAAGAAATATTACATTACTTATCGGAGCAGAATATAGAGATCAAGAGTCATATGAGTTCTGTGGAAGATGATATTATCGCTATTGTAAAAAAGAAATTTTCTCAAAAAGAGATGTCTTCACAGGAGGGGCCAAAGAAAGCAGAGGGAAAAGAACAGAGTGCGAAAGAGTCTCTCAAAGAAGAAGATAAGGAAAACTCCAGCCCACAGGAACGTCCGAAGAAAAAATCGAGTATCACGGCAGTCTATAATCCACAGAATAGTAAACAGCCGGGTAATCGCAGAGGAAATCAGAACCAAGGTGGAAATCGTAATGGAAGACCACAGGGGAGTCGTGTCGTGCGCCCGCAGGGAGAGAGAGTAGTAAGGCCGCAGGGAGAAAGACCGGCACGCCCGCAAGGGGAGAGGCCAGTGCGCCCGCAGGGAGAGAGACCGACAAGACCGCAGGGAGAAAGACCGGCACGCCCGCAGGGAGAGAGATCGACAAGACCGCAGGGAGATCGTCCAATCAGAGCGCAGAGTGGTGAGAGACCAAACGAGAGGAGAGCTAGAAACGGTGAGGAGAATAATAGGCAGGATCAGAATGCTCGTTCGGGTAATAGAACGCCTTCCAATTATAATCAAAATGGTAGAAATAACGGCAGAGTCGGTCAGAATCGCCAGAAAGAATCTAGGGGAAAATTAGATCAGGAGATCAATAAATTTAATAAGAATTCTGTCTCTTCTGTTGAGGAAAGCAACGGCAAAGACCGCAGAGATAACCGGAGGAATGATAAGAAGAATAAAGGGCAGAATAAAGATGATTTCGGAAATAAAAGGCAAGAGCGTTATATCAATTTAGAGAAAAATGGCGGTAAAAAGAAAAAACAGCCGCAACCACAGCCACAGGAGAAGAAAGAAGAGAGCATCAAGACAATTATCCTTCCAGATTCTTTGACGATCAAAGAACTGGCAGAAAAAATGAAAGTGCAGCCTGCAGAGATCATCAAGAAACTCTTTTTAAAGGGAACTATGGTAACTGTGAATCAAGATGTGGATTATGATACAGCAGAAGAGATCGCCTTGGAATTCAACTGTCTTGCAGAACATGAGGTGAAAGTGGATGTTATTGAGGAACTCTTAAAAGAAGAGGATGAGGACGAAAATAAAATGGTAAAACGTCCACCGGTTGTCTGTGTTATGGGACACGTCGACCACGGTAAAACTTCTCTTTTGGATGCGATTCGCAATACCCGTGTAACAGATCGTGAAGCAGGCGGGATCACGCAGCATATCGGTGCTTACATGGTAGAAATCAATGGGGAAAAAATCACCTTCTTAGATACACCGGGACATGAAGCATTTACCGCAATGCGTATGCGTGGAGCCAATTCCACAGATATCGCTATTTTAGTGGTTGCAGCCGATGACGGCGTGATGCCACAGACCGTAGAGGCAATCAATCATGCGAAAGCTGCGAATACAGAGATTATCGTGGCAGTGAACAAAATAGATAAGCCAAATGCCAACATTGAAAAAGTAAAACAGGAACTTGCGGAGTACGAGTTGATCCCAGAGGACTGGGGTGGAAGTACGATTTTTGTGCCGGTATCAGCGCACACGCATGAGGGAATTGACCAATTATTAGAAATGATTCTCTTAACAGCGGAAATCAGCGAGTTGAAAGCAAATCCGAAGCGTCAGGCAAGAGGTATTGTCATCGAGGCACAGCTTGACAAGGGACGCGGAGCCGTGGCGACTATACTTGTACAAAAAGGAACGTTGAAGGTTGGCCAGCCGGTTGCCTGCGGAAGCAGTTTTGGTAAAGTGCGTGCGATGATTGATGATAAGGGACGCAATGTCAAAGAAGCAGGTCCGTCTACTCCAGTAGAGATTTTAGGACTGTCTAGTGTTCCAGGAGCGGGAGAAATCTTTGTTGCCAAAGAAAATGAAAAAGAGGCCAGAAGTTTTGCAGAGACCTTTATTTCTGAAAGCAAGAACAGATTGATTGAGGAGACGAAATCAAAGATGTCTTTAGACGATCTTTTCTCACAGATTCAATCAGGAAATGTAAAAGAACTCGATATTATCGTGAAAGCGGATGTTCAAGGTTCCGTGGAGGCAGTAAAACAAAGCCTTGTAAAACTTTCCAACGAAGAAGTTATCGTCAAAGTCATCCATGGCGGAGTTGGTGCGATCAACGAATCCGATGTCAGCCTTGCCTCTGCTTCCAATGCAATTATTATTGGATTTAATGTCCGTCCAGATACAACGGCGAAGGCAGTTGCAGACCGTGAGGGTGTGGATATACGTCTATATAAGATTATTTACAATGCGATTGAAGATGTGGAAGCAGCGATGAAGGGAATGTTAGACCCGATTTTCGAG
>JAAVYC010000213.1 GCA_022790905.1 Lachnospiraceae bacterium
TGCCAAGACCCTGCATTTTTGTGAATTTCATTCCATCCCCTCCTTTTTCAAATCCAATTATAGGGCTCTTTCTCCACAAATACTAGTCCTTTTCTGATAAAAAGCAATTTTTACACTCTATCTGACCGATTTTTATCTGTGACCCCCAATTACCACCTCATCAGACTTAAGATCATCTCTGCCGTCTCAATCATCCCTGTACCGCTGTCCATGCTGCTTTTTTGGATATAACGGTGAGCTTCCTCTTCTGTCATTTCATTTCTCTCCATCAATAGATTTTTTGCCTCCCTCAAAATTTTTTCTTCCTCTGAGGTGCGCTCTTTTGAGACTTTCCGCCTTTTCCTGCATTTTTCTTCATAAGTATAGGCCATCATCTCCAGAGTATGTACCAATTCATGCACTTTAAACGGCGTCGAGAGGCAGATGACATCTGATCCCTCTCTATTGATGATATTTGCCTGCGCGCCCAGCAATAACATCTCAAAATCATCTGGAAGATACTCTTTTATCTCCATATAAGACATATCCACAAACCGGTACCCACAGATGAGAATCCCTCCTCCCAAAGAGTTGACCTGTTGCAGCACCTGACTTCCCGTTGTGCAGACCGCATTTACCTGATATCCGCTCTTTACAAGAATTCTTTTTATATTTTTTGCGTTCTCTATTTTCGGAAACGCTACTACTATATTCATCTTATTTTTGTTCCCGTCTAAATTCTATATAAATACTGTGCAATCTCCCAATCTGTAACTTGACCTGTATAGGCCGTCCATTCTGCTCTCTTCGCCTGAATATAGTGTTTTCCGATATGCGGCCCCAATACTTTCAGTAAAAATTCATCTTTTTCCAATTCGTCAATAGCTTCCACTAAAGAACTCGGAAGCGCTTCGATTCCCTCCGCCTTTTTCTCATCCAGACGCATCTCATAGACATTTGTCGTCACAGGCGCAGGAGGTTCGATCTGATTACGGATTCCTTCTAGTCCAGCCGCAAGACATACCGCAAGAGCCAGATATGGATTGGCCGCTGGATCGGGACTGCGCAATTCCACTCTCCTTCCCGCTTCCCTCGAATCTGGAATCCGAATCAGGGGACTGCGGTTTGTCGCAGACCAGGCAATATAGATCGGAGCCTCGTAACCGGGAACGAAACGCTTATAAGAATTCACAAGCGGATTTGTGATCGCTGTAATCCCTTTAATATGTCTCATGATTCCGCCGATAAAATAATAGGCCTCTTTGCTGAGACGCAATTCATTTTGTTCATCATAAAAAATATTCTTTTTGTCTTTTTCCAGAGATATATTAATATGCATACCAGAACCATTCGTACCATATTTAGGCTTTGGCATAAAACTCGCAAAAAGTCCATGGCGTTTTGCGACCGTCTTTACGGCCAATTTAAACGTCATAATACGGTCCGCCGTCACCAGTGCTTCATCGTATTTAAAATCAATCTCATGCTGTGCAGGCGCCATTTCGTGATGCGACGCCTCGATCTCAAATCCCATATCCTCTAATGTAAGCACCATATCTCGTCTCGCATTTTCCCCCAGATCAATCGGTCCCAAGTCGAAATAGCTCGCTTTCTCATGTGTAATCGTAGTCGGCTGTCCATCTTCATCCGTATGAAATAGAAAAAATTCACATTCCGGCCCCACGTTTAATATATATCCCATCTTTTCCGCTTCCTGTATGACCCTTTTCAGCACAAAACGCGGATCCCCCTCAAAAGGTTCCCCGTCCATTCGGAATACATCACAAATGATCCTCGCTACTTTGCCCTGCTGAGGTCTCCACGGAAAAATGACAAATGTATCCAGATCAGGATGAAGGTACATATCAGACTCCTCAATCCGCACAAAACCTTCAATTGAGGAACCGTCAAACATACACTGATTATCCAGTGCCTTTTCCAACTGTGTCTTGGTAATCGCCACATTTTTTAAGCTGCCAAACATATCCGTAAATTGCAAACGGATAAATTCCACATCTTCTTCCTCTACCAGACGTATAATATCTCTTTTCGTATATCTGCTCACGATTCCATCTCTCCTTTTTCTATATATTCCAACACTTCTTCATATTTTATATTGCCCCCAAATAAATCCAGAGCGCTTCCGATTGTCACATTCAAATGTCCCCTCCCAAGCTTTTTTAACTGTACGAGATCCGAAAAGCTCCCAACGCCTCCTGCATAAGTGATCGGAATTTTTTTCCAATTTCCCAGTAAAGCTGCGAGTTCTGTCTCGATTCCAGAGGCTTTTCCCTCGACATCCACCGCATGAATCAAAAATTCTGAGGCATATTTTGACAATTCATTTAAGATTTCTTCCGTGATACGCTCCTCTGTAAACTTTTGCCATCGGTCGGTCACAATGTAATAGTCATCTTCTTTTCTACGGCAGCTAAGATCCAGCACCAAATGTTCTCTGCCCGTCGCTTTTACCAAACGTTCCAGGTTTTTATAATGAATCTTTCCATCCGAAAAGACATAAGATGTCACAATCACATGGCTCGCTCCAAAATTTAAGAACTCTCCTGCATTCTCAGCAGTAATCCCGCCCCCAACCTGAAGCCCATTTGGATAAGCTCTAAGCGCCTTTATTGCCTGTTCTTTTGTCTCGTCATAATATGCAGAACTCACTGGGTTGAGCATGATAATATGCCCGCCTTTTAATCCCTGTTTTCGGTAGAGATCTGCAAAAAAAGCGGCATCCTGATCTGCCACAAAGTTTTCTTTTGCGCGGTCTCCTTCATCTAAAAGACTTCCTCCAACAATCTGTTTTACTCTTCCATTATGAATATCTATACAAGGTCGAAACTCCATATTTTTTCTCCTTTACACTCTCGAAAAAAGGACAACGTTCATCTATTATGACTCCGTTGTCCTGTGCTTAGAATATCATATTTTTCAGGAAAAGTAAACACATTCCAGATTGACACACAGACCTTTTTTTGCTAGAATTGAGAAACTAAAACTCACTAATAAGACTTTTCTGACAAGCTAAAAAGAATATTTGTCGGATCATTTTCTAAGAAAAATACAAATTTATAAGAAAGAGAGGCAGTTTTTTATGGGCACAATTATCGGTGAAGGAATCACATTTGACGACGTTTTATTGGTCCCTGCATATTCGGAAGTTACCCCAAATATGATTGATCTATCCACATATTTAACAAAAAAGGTAAAGTTAAATATCCCCATGATGAGTGCAAGTATGGATACCGTCACGGAACACAGAATGGCCATCGCTATGGCCAGACAGGGAGGTATCGGTATCATCCATAAAAATATGTCAATTGAAACACAGGCAGAAGAAGTAGATAAGGTGAAGCGATCTGAAAATGGTGTGATCACAGACCCATTCTCACTCTCTCCAGAACACACTCTACAGGACGCCGATCATTTGATGGCTAAGTTTCGTATTTCCGGTGTCCCAATCACAGAGGGCACAAAACTAGTTGGAATCATTACAAATCGCGATTTAAAATTCGAGACAGATTTCTCAAAAAAAATCGAGGAATCTATGACTTCCGAGGAATTGATCACTGCTCCGGAGGGAATTACACTTGAGGAAGCAAAAGCAATTTTGGCCAAAGCCCGGAAAGAAAAATTGCCAATTGTGGACAAGGACAACAATTTAAAAGGTCTGATCACCATTAAGGATATAGAAAAACAAATTAAGTATCCAACTTCCGCAAAAGATTCTCAGGGACGTCTTCTCTGCGGTGCAGGTGTCGGAATCACCTCAAATATGATGGACCGTGTGAATGCTTTAGTAAACGCTCACGTAGATGTCATTGTCGTAGATTCGGCTCATGGCCATTCTAAAAATATTTTAGAAGCAGTCAAAAAAATCAAGAGTGCACATCCCGACCTGCAAGTGATTGCCGGAAATGTCGCAACTGGAAACGCTGTAAAAGATTTGATTGAGGCTGGTGCGGACGCCGTAAAAATTGGTATTGGACCTGGCTCTATCTGTACTACACGTGTCGTTGCAGGTATTGGCGTTCCTCAGATCACCGCTATTATGGAAGGCTATGCCGTTGCAAAAGAATATGGTATCCCAGTCATCGCTGATGGAGGTATCAAATATTCTGGAGACATGACTAAGGCAATTGCCGCCGGCGCTAATGTCTGCATGATGGGCAGTATTTTTGCAGGCTGCGACGAAAGTCCCGGAATCTTTGAATTATATCAGGGAAGAAAATATAAAGTTTACCGTGGTATGGGTTCTCTCGCCGCTATGGAAAACGGTTCCAAAGACCGTTATTTCCAAGAAGATGCCAAAAAACTGGTCCCGGAAGGCGTGGAGGGACGCGTTGCATATAAAGGAAGCGTGGAAGACACAGTATACCAGTTGATCGGCGGTTTGCGTTCCGGTATGGGATATTGTGGAGCTCCAGATATTGAAACTTTGAAAAAAACAGGAAAATTTGTCAAAATTTCTGCCGCTTCTCTCAAAGAAAGTCATCCGCACGATATTCACATTACCAAAGAAGCACCAAATTATAGCATTGATGAATAGTTGTTTCAACGAAAAAAGGAGATGTCCAAATTTTGCGCATCTCCTTTTTCTATCTTTTTAGACCTCTTTTTCCATAAATCTCAATACACCTTTGTGAACTAAGCTGGACGAGTCGGGTCAGTAGGATCGTTCGTATTCATGCCGATTCTTGCAGGGGCGGCATTGCCTTTTTTATTATTCTTTTTGTTATTGTCATCGCCGTCCATAGCATCATCTACTGCATCTTTGATCCCATCTCCAACATCTTCGACACCATCTACCATGCCCTCTCCGACATCCTCGACCGCATCTCCGGTATCCTTTGCAGTATCATCTTTTTTGTTATCCTTGTTGTTTGCAGTTTCATCCTGAGTTCCTGTCGTATCATTTGCCTTATCATCTTTATTATCATTATTACCACAGGCCACTAAGACTCCCAATGCCATCACTAACATGGCACCGACTATGATTTTTTTGAATTTTTTCATATCAACACTATCTCCTTTTTTTTGATAGTACTAATATGTCCTTTATCTCCACATTTATACGATGCAAACCTCATTTTTCAAAAAA
>JAAVYC010000014.1 GCA_022790905.1 Lachnospiraceae bacterium
CCTTTCGTTGACACCTTTGCGACAGATGGATTAGAGGAAACATAGCGCACTTTTTTCCCTGTTTTATTTATCTTTTTTCCTGTCACTTTCACACGGAGTTGGACTTTCTTACCGGACTTCACACTCACGCGTGTCTTCTTTACCGTTATTTTGGAAGGATTTCCATATTTTCCCCCATTTGTCGTACTGTAAACAGACAGGGATTTGGCCAGGATCACTCGTTTCTTTCCAACTTTTTTATACGCCCTGACATAATATTTATACTGTTTTCCCTTCTTTAATTTTTTATGCGTCCATTTAGTTGACTTTTTGCCAACCGTTCGGAGGCGCTTATATTTTCCATTGGATTTTGCCCCATATATTTCATATCCATCTGCTGATTTCACAGAATTCCAGCGGATCGTATGTGAAGTTTTAGCCGAAGATACTTTACAAAGAAGTAATTTAGGGGTTGTATCTTTCTTACTCGTCTCAGTACCTGGTTTTTCTGGCTGCTGTGTATTTGTATTTCCCGGCTTTTCCGGTTGCTGCGTATTTGTATCTCCCGGCTTTTCCGGCTGTCCAGTATTTGTATCTCCTGGCGGCTTTATTGGCGTCGAATCGCCACCATAAATAGATTCGCTAAAATCTTTTGTCTGTATTAAATACGCTTTAAAGATTTCTTGTTTCAAACGCTCAACCTCTGTCGCCTGTGCGCGGATATTATTAGAACCGCTTGGCAATACATTGACTTTTATTAAATCACTTTCTATCGCCTCTTTCATCAACAGACGCAGCTCTTCAAAATTATTGATCGTGACAGATCGGTTTTTCCACATAATAGTGACTGGCTCTAATTTATTGATCTTTTCAATCCTCTTTTGAAACATCGCTTTCTTAAAATCGGCCATTGTCCCATAGGTACTGCCAAATATTTTTTTCAATACATATTGATCTGACAGAATTATCTGCTCTGATTTGGCAGATTCTTTATACTGATTAGATATATAAGGAACCATGCCGTCGTAATACCCATATTCAGCAAGCAGTTCAAATGCCTGGCGCCGTATCATAATATCGCCGCTGACACCATGGTCATTCTGTACCCCTGCATAATTAGCACTAAAGAGTGGCACAACATAATAACCGTTTCTTTTCATGGTTCCCGTTGTCTCTGTTCCATTTACTTCATAACGAGACACAATAATGCTGTCACGAATCAGATCGTCAATAGTATTCAGTCTCTCTGCCTCATCCAAAGTCAACTCCCTTACCGAATCCAAATTATGTTTGGAGCCTTCCTCTCCCTGGTTATCCCTTTTCTCTGGATCTTCGATTTGCTCAAGCTTATGGAACCATTTCTTTTTTTCTTCCGCACTTTTTGTAAACATAACATCTGCTTCTGCATAATCCAGTGTATAGATGATGTCTAGAATACCACTCATATAGTTCTGCAAATCTTTTTCATTTTGAAATCGCTCAGGCAGTCCATTATGATACCGATCACTGACTGCTAAACGATCATAGATCAGATTCAAATTAAAAGCAGGCGGATCATTCAGCTCGTATGGTTCAAACATTCCCCTCGTATAGACCTCTGCTAACATGCCGTCCCGTGAACCATAACCATTCAACATCACCTCAGAAACAAGTATATGTGTCAGTTCATGAGCATACGTTGCAAATCCACGTTCCGTCAATGCCTTTGATGCATAATAACGAATGCGCGTACCTTCCGCCACACCATCTGCAAACATATATGTTCCATACAAATTCAGAGGAGTAAAAAACTCTTTGACACCCAAAGCAGCATTCTTTCCAAATTTATCCGACCACTGAATCGTCGTATCGGGATCAATCCGCAGACTGTCCAAAACAGCACGATTAGACGAAAGCTTTTCTTTCTTTTCCGGTTTTGCAATCCGATACCAAGTATCGATAAAAGACTTCTGCTGCTTAGCAGCCTGTTCTAACTGCTGTAAAAATTTTTCACGCAATTCTCCATAACGTGCCGGATTTGTTTCTCTTAAATTCCTGTCTATATAACAATCCACGATCCCATATGTGATTGTGGCAGAATTCGCAATCATGTATACGCTGTCCTCGGATACCGTAAGCAACGGTAAAATATAGGCACGAGTAATCGTATCATTATACAGCTTTTCGTATATTCCAGTATTTTTGCTGTCCCAATCGGATGATTTTTCCAGTATATACGCAGGGCTTTCCTGTAAAAACCATGCGTTCATCGATGTACCCGGTATCCACTTTTGCCTGTTCTCTTCCAAAAAAGCCTCTAGCGTTGGAGAGGCGGTAACTGACCAAAACAGCTTTCTATAACCAAATACATTGGCATTATTAGAAATCTTTAATGTATCTCCCCCTGCACTTCCGATCTGTATCAACCAATCCAAGACATCCACCGAAATCCCATATGCCCCGGGTTCATAAAGAAGAACATCTTTAATATTATGCCCTCCCATATCAAAGTCGTACAGTCTCTCAAGATAGGTAAGCCCCAATAGCAGTTTTTCTTTATTCTGTCGTATCTTATTAGTAAAAAAAGTCGCACCTTTGCTCTCAGCACCAGCAGTACTATCAACCACTTTCTGGATAGTCTTTCCTATTTCCGCCTGCACCTTGGCAAACGCATCTTCAAAAGACATTACCTTTATATTATCCTGGTTCAGTTCCTTTATAGCTTGTTCATCGCTGATATCTGCAGGACTCTTTCCTTCCCGCTTGGCAATTTCTGTCTTCTTATTCAACTTTTCCGATAAAGAATACCTAGATGGTGCCAGTAAACTCCCTATTGTCTCATTATTTTCGTAATCGACTGCCTGCAATTCCGCTATTGTATCACGACTCACTGTCTCTCCACAGCTCGATGCCGAAACAGTGATCGATGGAACAAGTAGCACCATCATGGCAAACACCACTGCTGTTACCATTCTAATATGTTTCATCTGCCGTCCTCCTCTTGCATGATATCTTAGATATCATATGAGATCCACAACTCCAAAGAACCTTTCACTGACCTATCTAAAAAGAGATTATAGAAATCTCTTCGTTATTGTCGAATATATCTTTACTTTTTATATACTTATTGTAAAATTTTTATGCTTCCATGTCAAACAATATTATATGGTAATCATAAAACCTACTATCTAAAACAATGGATCATCATTCAAACGAAAATAATGATCAAGAAAATCAAAAGGACGCTGCAATCCTGCAACGCCCTTATTTAAAAAACAAGATCCTATATTATTTTTTTGTTGTGTACATGAAATATTTCATTCCAAAGAGGTTCGCATAGTCACCCTCTACATTCGATTTCTTCATATACATATCGTTGTACTCATAGATCGGCACTGCTGCCCATGTATCCATCAGCATATCCTCTGCCTCATGCATCATTTCGATACGTTTTTCAGGATCTGTCTCTACACGGATAGAATTAACCAACTCATCATACTTATCCCAGTTTTTCGGAGCGTACTCTTTATCGCCCTTACCAAACTGACAATCGTTGTTACCAGATTTAGATGTAAAGATCTCAAGCATATTGATCGGATCATCGTAATCTAATAACCATCCCTCACGAGCCACATCGAAGTTACCCTGTTTTCTATTCTCTAAGAATACATTCCAGTCTTCAGAAGAAATCTTCATGTCAATACCAAGTACCGCGAGATCCTGCTGCATTGCCTCTGCGATCTTCTGGTGGGAATCCAGTGTGTTTAAAACATAGTTTACAGTGAGCGCTGGAGAAATTTTATAAGTACCGTCTCCCTTATCCTCGAAAGAATAGCCACATTCTTCTAAAAGCTTGATTGCTTCTTTTGCATTGTCTGCTCCTGTCTTCTCTGCATCAAAATATCCATCTTTTTTGAATTTTCCGCCATTTCCGTCCGAAACAAGTGCTGGAATAAAGGAGTTTGCCAGCTTCTGATCTGTCTGAGCTACAGTATCTACAATGTATTGGCGGTCAATCATAAGACTCATTGCCTTGCGCATCTTAGTTGCCTGCTCCGGTGTCTTGCCCTCAAACATCTTACTATTTACATTAAATGCTACATAGTAAGTTCCAAGTGTGTCGATTACATGGAATTCATCACTTTCTTTTGCTTTTGCAATTTCATCTGTCGGAACTTCATCGATAAAATCTAAATCACCGCTGTTGTATGCCGCATAAGTCGCTGTCATATCGTCACTCAACATAAAGTGTAACTCTGGCATCGTTACATTCTCAGCATCGTAATAATTGTCGTTCTTTACGTATACCATACTCTCATCATGTTTCCACTCTTTCAGAGTATATGCTCCATTGCAGACAAATCCTGCTTCATGAGCCCATGATCCTGGCTCTGTATCTTTATCTGCCTTTACCACAGATGCTTCATGAACTGGACTAAAGGTCGGGAATGCAAGTAAATCCAAGAAATACGTACATGGACTTGTCAACTGAATCGTCAATGTATAATCGTCATTTGCTGTCACATTCAGTGTTCCATCTTCATTTTTCTCAATTATATCGAACAAATATGCGTAGTCAGCTGCTGTCTCTTCCGCTATTGCACGATTCCAGCTGTAAACAAAATCTTTTGCTGTCAAATCGTCCCCATTGCTCCACTTTGACTGGATCAATTTAAAGGTGTAAGTCTTTTCATCTTCTGACACCTCCGGTTCACCATCTGCTAATGCTGGTACCAATTTTACATCTTTATCATAAGTATAAAGACCTACAAATGTGTTGACCGCTAAACATCCGCCATCCACGGAACTGTTTAATGCAGGGTCGAGATGTTGTGGTTCAGATGCAAGATAGAGACTCAATACTTCTTTATTGGTATTCTTCTTGGATTCTGAACTGGATTTTTTAGTTGCATCTTTGTCTTTTGAGCCACCACAAGCAACGAGACTCAATGCCATAGCCGCAACTAATAAGATAGAAATTAATTTCTTTTTCATCTTTTTTCCTCCTAATTTTATTTTTTTGTTCTATGTTTCACTCCGGATTCCCTAGAGATTGAAACCTTAGCGATTCCAACATGCCACAAAATGGCCGTCTCCTCTGTCGTTTAACGGCGGCATCTCCTGTCCACACTGTTCCGTCGCATAAGCACAGCGAGTACGGAACGGACATCCGCTCGGCATATTTAAAGGACTCGGCACGTCACCCTCTAGCACAATTCGTTTACTTTCTCTCGCTGTCTTCGGATCTGGGATCGGCACTGCCGAGAGTAAACTCAGCGTATACGGATGGATCGGACGATCCATCAACTCATCGGAAGGCGCAATTTCCATGATTTTGCCAAGGTACATCACGGCAATCCTGTCCGAAATATGCTGTACAATCAATAAATCATGTGCAATAAACAAATAGGCCATGCCAAATTTTTTCTGTAAATCTGCAAACATATTGACTACTTGTGCCTGAATCGATACGTCTAACGCCGACACCGGCTCATCGCAGACGATAAACTGCGGATTTACAGCAAGCGCACGGGCAATTCCAATACGCTGTCTCTGTCCACCCGAAAATTCATGAGCATAACGGGTTGCATGTTCTGCATTCAATCCCACATACTCCATCAACTCTAAAATCTTATCTCTGCGCTCTTCACGATTAGAATAGAGTCTATGCACATCCAAAGGCTCACCGATAATATCTTCTACTGTCATTCTAGGATTCAACGAAGAATACGGATCCTGAAAAACCATCTGCATCCTTTTTCGATAAGGCAACATATCTACATCTATTTTCTCTTCGCTGTCATATAAAACTTCTCCGTCAAACACGATACGTCCCGCTGTCGGTTGATATAAGCGCAATAGAGTACGTCCCACGGTGGTTTTGCCGCATCCCGATTCTCCCACCAGTCCCAATGTCTCTCCCGGCTTAATGGTAAACGAAATATTATCTACCGCTTTCAATGGTATCTTATGAAATCCCTGCTGCACTGGAAAATACTGTTTTAAATGGCTGACTTCCAGAATATTCTTTTCCTCACTCATTCTTAGTTTCCTCCTGTGCTTCATACATGTTCTTTACATTCATCCAACAACTCGCCAAATGGCTGTCACTGAGCCGGATCTCTTCTGGTACCTCCTCCAGACAAACTTTCATCGCATTGTCACATCTTGGACAAAACGCACAGCCTTTCGGCATACATAACAAATTGATCGGCGTACCTCCAATTGGAACCAGTCTTTCCTTCATGTTATCTTTTCGCGGTATGGAACGCAAAAGTCCTTTTGTATACTCATGACCAGGATGATAGAAAATATCGTCTGCTGTTCCCCTCTCACAGACACGTCCTCCATACATTACAAGAATTTCATCGCACATACTCGCAATAACGCCCAAATCATGGGTTACCATAATAATTGCCATGCCGAGCTTTTTCTGCAAATCCTGCATCAGTTCCAAAATCTGTGCCTGAATCGTCACATCAAGCGCTGTCGTCGGTTCATCTGCGATCAGAATATCCGGTTCACAGGCAAGCGCCATCGCAATCATCACACGCTGACGCATACCACCGGAAAGCTCATGCGGATATTGTTTTAATCGACTCTCAGGCTCGTTCACTCCCACAAGAGTCAACATCTCGATTGCTCTCTCTTTTGCCTCTTTTTTATCTTTATCTGTATGAAGCAAAATTGCTTCCATCAACTGATTTCCCACGGTAAAGACCGGATTTAAACTCGTCATCGGATCCTGGAAAATAATCGAACATTTGGAACCGCGGAAATTGTGCATTTCCTTCTCGCTCCATTTCGTGATATCTTCTCCTTTATATTTAATAGATCCTTCCGTAATCTCTCCTGTCTCCGCTAAAATCTGCATAATCGAATATGCTGTCACTGATTTACCGGAACCAGACTCACCGACAATCCCTAATGTCTTCCCGCGTTCCAGCGTCATGGACAGTCCATTTACTGCGCCGACATCTCCGGACTCCGTATGAAAACAAGTATGGAGATTTTCTACTTCCAGTAAATATTCTGTATTTTTCTCTGTTTCACTCATACTACAGATCTCCTTACTTTAATTTAGAATCAAATGCATCTCTTAATCCATCTCCCAACAGATTAAATGCCAATACAATCAAACAAATCATTACTGCTGGAATGACCAATTTCGATGGGTAAGACTGCATTCCCATACGCGCTGTATTCGCCAGACTCCCCAGCGAAGTCAGCGGCGCCGCAACACCCAATCCCAGAAAGCTCAAATAACTCTCCGTAAAGATAGCTGATGGAATCTGAAGCGCTGTTGTGATAATGATTACAGACAGACAATTCGGTATAATATGTCTGCTCAGTATTTTACTTCCCTTGGTTCCAATACAGCGCGCCGCAAGCACATATTCACTATTTTTTATCGTGAGTACTTGTCCACGCACCAGACGTGCCATACCCACCCAATACAACAGGGCAAATACGACAAAAATAGAAATCATATTTGTTCCCAACCTCGCCAATATTGTTCCTTCAATCAGCTTTCCAAGACGTTCATTCAGCACCACCGAAAGTAAGATAATCATCAACATATCCGGAAGGGAATAGATGACATCTACAATACGCATCATCACCAAATCAAGCTTACCGCCACAGTAACCTGCAATCGCACCGTATAACAGTCCAATAATCAATACCATAATAGACGCTACCAGACCAACTGCCAGACTGACTCTTGTTCCGTAAATCACACGAATAAAATAATCACGACAAAGACTGTCGGTTCCAAAAAGATGTGGAAACAGCTTTTCACCCGTCTCGTCCATATATTGCTGTTCTTTTGGCGAATATTCCATCATGCCGAGATTGTTTGCACTTTTATCGCGCACACCATCCACCGTAATGATCTGATCATAACCATAAGGCACAATCATTGGTGCGACAATGATAATTACCAATATTAATATCAATACCACTAAACTGCCCATTGCAAGTGGATTTTTTCTCAAACGACGCATACCATCTTTAAAGAAGGTCGTCGATTCACTCATAACATCCTGTTGTTTCTTTTCCTCATCTGTCGCCGCTCTGAAATAAGAGTTGTCATACTTGGATAAATCAACCTGAGCGGACAACAGACCCTTTTTCGGACTTCCATTTTCATTCTGCATAAAATCTATCCTCTCTTATTCAAATGTAATACGTGGGTCTATAATCTTGTATGCAATATCTGTAAGCAGATTTGCAATTACCATAAGAACTGCCAGGAAAATCGTTGTTGCCATAATCATTGTATAATCCCGATTCGTGATACTCGTCACGAAAGCAGTCCCAAGTCCGCCGATTGTAAAAATATTTTCTACTACCATAGAACCGACCAAAATATACGCTACCATCGGTCCCACATATGTGACAACCGGAATCAGAGCATTGCGAAGCGCATGCTTAAAAATCACTTTTCTTGTACTGACACCTTTTGCTTTCGCTGTTCGCACATAATCCTGATTCAGCGCATCCAACATACTCGTCTTTGTCAACCTTGTAATATACGCCATCGGATACAGACTCAATGCAATAACCGGAAGTACATAATTCGGATCACTACTTGACCAAACCGGTATCAGCTCTAATTTAAGACAAAATGTCAAAAGCAGCAATGTTGCCAATACGAAAGAAGGCATCGCCGTCGCTAAGGTCGTAAAGAAAATAATCACACGATCAGGCCATCTATTCCTGCGCAGTGCCGCGACACTGCCCAATATCAATCCTATGATAATAGCAACAATTGCAGCCATACCTCCTAGCCTCGCAGATACTTGAAATTTCGCCCAC
>JAAVYC010000214.1 GCA_022790905.1 Lachnospiraceae bacterium
GTCTGTGAATTAGATTTAAAACACTGCGCTTTCTCGTACTCCATAGAGGCGCAATTAATAGATTGCTGGGACCGTCTCCAGTTAATCTGTGAATTACAATATTTTGTGGGATC
Source organism: Lachnospiraceae bacterium (assembly GCA_022790905.1). Taxonomy (GTDB): domain Bacteria; phylum Bacillota; class Clostridia; order Lachnospirales; family Lachnospiraceae; genus Maccoyibacter. The sequence goes on from JAAVYC010000214.1 coordinate 114, forward strand.
CACTCCAGACAATCGACGATCAATTCTGTGTATTCTTCTAAGGTGAAAATAGAAAATTTGGTTTTTTCATAATAGTCTGCCAAATCGGTGTTTTGTAAGATGTGTAAAAGCTGCAACTTGATTCCTTCAACCGGAAGAGAAGAGATGGTTTTTACAGATTCCAAAATCATCGATCGATTTTCTCCCGGGAGTCCTAAAATCAAATGGGTGATGATTGGAATATTTCGTTCCTGAAGACGATGAACAGCTTGTAAAAAGCAGTCATAATCATAACCTCTTCGTATAAAATTAGCTGTTTTGGGATGGATGGTCTGAAGTCCGAGTTCTATCCAGACTGGTTTGATTCGGTTTAGGTCTGTTAAAAGTTCTAAGATTTCTTCATTTAAACAATCCGGCCTTGTGGCGATGGAAAGGACCACGATGTCGGGATGCTCTATCGCTTCCGTGAAAATTTTTTTGAGATAGGGAAGCGGGGCATAGGTATTGGTATAGGCCTGGAAATAGGCAATAAAATGTTTACATGGAAATTTTTTCACTAATTTTTGCTTTCCATACTCAATCTGATCAAAAATAGGGAGATGGGAGGGAGAGGCAAAATCTCCGGATCCGCCCTCAGAACAGAAAATACAGCCTTTTGTTCCCAGTGTTCCGTCTCTGTTCGGACAAGTCATGCCTCCGTTCAGAGCAATCCGATATACTTTTTCTCCGAATGTTTCTTTTAAATAACAGTCAAGTGAGTAATAACGTTTTTCGTTCCAACATTTTTTTATCATGCCTTTATGATAGCATTGTCAAATTGACAAATCAAGAAAAATAAAGCTTTCCCTTTGTGGGAAAGTGTTGTATAATGGCGATACTGAATATGAAAAGTCGTTGTGCCATATCGGTAAAGGTTCCAGTGAGATTAAGGAGAAAAGAGAAAAAATATGAGAGAAAAATATGAGAGTTTGTCTGTGGTGGCTTTACGCGATTTAGCAAAGGCCAGAGGCATTGCAAAAGTGTCCGGAATGAAGAAAGCGGAATTAGTGGAAGCGATGTTGGTAGAAGATGAAAAGGATTCGGAAAAAGAAGTAAGGGATACGGAAGAAAAAGAAAGTGAAAAGGTTTATAGAAATAGTAACAAAATGCAGACTGTCTCGTCTGTAATGGAAATGCGTAAAGGTGAGAACAAGGAGAGGACAAATGAAGTAGATATGACATTGGACAGTGGGGTTACGACAGAAGGAATTCTAGAAGTGATGCCAGATGGATATGGTTTTATTCGCTGTGAAAATTATCTTCCGGGTGACAAGGATGTCTATGTATCTCCGACGCAAATTCGCAGATTTAATCTAAAGACAGGAGATATTATTTGCGGCAATACTAGGGTAAAGACTCAGGGCGAAAAATTCTCGGCTCTTTTATATGTTCGTTCCATCAATGGATATCACCCCGCGGAAGCACAAAAACGAAAAAATTTTGAAGATTTGACACCAATTTTTCCAGATGAGAGACTACGCCTAGAGCAGGGTAAGGGAACCAATATGGCGATGCGTATTGTGGATTTAGTGTCGCCAATTGGAAAAGGGCAGAGAGGGATGATCGTCTCCCCGCCAAAAGCGGGTAAGACAACACTGCTAAAGGCTGTCGCAAAATCTATTGTAAAAAGCAATCCAAGTATGCATGTAATTATCCTGTTAATCGATGAACGTCCAGAGGAGGTAACGGATATCAAAGAGGCGATTCGAGGGGAGAATGTAGAGGTCATTTATTCGACATTCGATGAACTTCCAGAACATCATAAGCGCGTGTCGGAAATGGTCATAGAGCGCGCGAAAAGGTTAGTGGAACATCAGAATAATGTCGTCATTTTGCTGGATTCTATTACAAGGCTTGCACGTGCTTATAATTTGGTAGTACCACCAAGTGGGAGAACGCTTTCCGGTGGTCTAGATCCGGCAGCTCTTCATATGCCGAAACGTTTTTTTGGAGCAGCGAGAAATATGAGGGAGGGTGGGAGCCTTACGGTTTTGGCGACGGCGCTTGTGGATACGGGGAGTAAAATGGATGATGTCATCTATGAGGAATTCAAGGGAACTGGTAATATGGAACTCGTGTTAGACAGAAAGTTATCAGAAAAGAGAGTTTTTCCGGCTTTGGATATTGTAAAGTCTGGCACACGGAGAGAAGATTTGTTGTTGGATGAAGAAGAATTGGAAGCGGTAGGCATTATGAGAAAGGCGATCAATGGTATGCGTACCGACGAGGCGGTAGAAAATATATTGAATATGTTTACGAGAACAAAGGACAACCAGGAATTTATCCATGTAGTGAAAAAGCAGCGAATAATTTAGTGGAATTTCGGGAAAATACTTGCATAATGCTAAGGTCCATGCTATAATAAATAAGCTGTTTATCGGGATGTATAGTTTGTAAACTATAAAGCAGAATACAAATATGAAATATATTTATGAAAATATCAAAGAGGTGAAAGTCATGAGAGAGGGAATCCATCCAGATTATTATCAGGCAACTGTTACATGTAACTGTGGAAATACATTTGTTACAGGCTCCACAAAACAGGATATTCACGTTGAAATCTGTTCCAAATGCCATCCATTTTATACTGGTCAGCAGAAAGCTGCACAGGCCCGTGGACGTATTGATAAATTTAATAAAAAATACGGTATGGGTAATAAGTAGTAATAAATTGTTTGCAAAGGTTGAGGTTTATATCTCAACCTTTTTTTCCGCGAGTGAGGATCTGTGTACAGACCCATTTGGCGGTTGTCGAAAAAGGTCAATATTTTGCGATTTACTGAGGATATTGAAATGAGGAATGAGGAAAAATGGGATATTCTGGAATTGGTGGTCAGGCGGTTATAGAAGGTGTCATGATGAAAAATCAGGACAAATATGCGGTGGCGGTCCGAAAGCCAGATCATAACATTGCTCTGGAGGTGCAGGAGTATCAGGGCATTGTAAATAGTCGAAAAATAAAAAAGGTTCCAATTTTGCGAGGTGTGATCAATTTTATTGATTCTCTGGTATTGGGAATGAAAACGCTGATGTATTCAGCCTCCTTTTTTGAGGAACAAGAGCAAGAATTGAGTGACAAAGACAAGCAAAAAAAGGAAAAGAAAGAGAGCATGGCGATGGGCTTTACCGTATTGCTATCGGTAGTACTGGCGATTGCAATTTTCATGTTACTTCCCTATGGGATCTCGTTGTTATTTCAAAAATGGATTTTATCGTCTACAATACTTGCATTGATAGAAGGATTGATTCGTGTGCTGATCTTTTTTGTGTATATCGTCTCGATTGCACGTATGGAAGATATCCGCAGAGTTTATATGTATCACGGTGCAGAACACAAATGTATTAACTGTGTGGAACATGGATTGGACTTGACTATGGAAAATGTAAAGCAAAGTTCTAGATTTCATAAGCGCTGCGGAACCAGCTTTTTGTTTTTCGTAGTTTTTATCAGTATCTTATTTTTTGCCTGTATCCGTACAGATTCAGTGATTTGGAGGTTTGGGCTACGGATTTTGCTGATACCGGTGATTGCGGGAGTGGCCTATGAGTTTTTGCGTTTGGCAGGACGCAGTGAAAATCGCATTGTAAATTTGCTCAGCAAGCCGGGAATTGGTTTACAGAAATTTACAACCCGGGAACCGGATGAAGAGATGGTGGAAGTTGCGATCGCTTCTGTAGAAGCGGTATTCGATTGGAGAGAATATGTGAGAGAAGTAAGGGATCAGAATCAGGAAGAGAAAACCTGATTTTTGGATATAGGAGGGCGTCTTATGAGATATCGTGAGGCATTAGCAGAGGGGACAAAAGTCTTAGAAGCGGCAGGAATCGATACGGCAGAGCTGGATGCCTGGTATCTGTTGGAAAATATTTGCCATATTACAAGGCAATATTATTATCTGAACGATGGAGAGAGATTAAAGGAAGAAGAGATACAGGAATACCAACTAGTCATCCAAAAACGTGCAGAACATGTGCCATTACAGTATATTACGGGAGAGCAGGAGTTTATGGGGATGACTTTTAAAGTCAATCCGAGTGTGTTGATTCCCAGACAGGATACAGAAATTTTGGTAGAAGAGATTTTAAAGCTCTGCGGCTCAAGAGATCGCGTCTTAGATCTCTGTACAGGATCAGGTTGCATTATTATCAGTATGGTGCGCAATTTGCCAGATATTGAGGCCTATGGAGGTGATATTTCCAGGAAGGCGATTAATGTCGCAAAAGAGAATGCGAAATTAAATCAGACGGCAGTTTTATTCGAGAGAAGTGATCTTTTTGACGCTTTTAGCGGAAAATTCAATGTGATTGTGTCGAATCCACCTTATATTCCCTCGATTGAGATTCCAAAATTAATGCCGGAGGTCAGAGATTTTGAACCGCACGAGGCATTGGATGGAAAAGAAGATGGACTCTTTTTTTATCGCAAAATCGTTGCGGGAAGTGTGGAGTATCTGGAAGAGGACGGAATTCTGTGTATGGAAATCGGATATAATCAGGGGGTAGCTGTATCAAGAATAATGAGAAAATTTGGTTTTTTGGATGTGACAGTTGTCAAAGACCTAGCGGGACATGATCGGGTAATCAGAGGACACTTGTAGCTTGTTGTGAAATAATTTGTGATACAAAGAGACAATATGCGGCTATGAAAAGAAAGATGAGGTTGAAATATGTTTGATAAATTAGACGATACCTTGATGCGATATGAAGAGATTATGAACCAACTGAGTGAACCGGATGTCGCAAATGATACGGCGCGTTTTAAGAAGTTAATGAAAGAACAGAGTGATCTGACGCCGGTTGTGGAGACATATAAGGAATACAAACAGTGCAAACAGAATATAGATGATTCTCTCACAATGCTTGAGGAAGAGAGTGATGAGGAGATGCGTGAGTTGGCAAAAGAGGAATTGAATGGGTCGAAAGCGCGGATCGAAGAGATAGAACAGAAATTAAAGGTACTCTTACTTCCGAAAGATCCGAATGATGATAAAAACGTCATTGTCGAGATTCGTGCTGGTGCGGGTGGAGATGAGGCGGCTCTTTTTGCAGCGGAAATTTACCGGATGTACGTGCACTACGCAGAAGGACAGAGATGGAAAGTTGAGACGCTTGAGATGGAAGAGATCGGGATTGGCGGAATGAAGTCTGTGAATTTTATGATTACTGGACAGGGCGCCTATTCCAAAATGAAATACGAGTCGGGAGTACACCGTGTACAGCGTGTGCCTGAGACAGAATCCGGCGGGCGTATTCATACATCTACGATTACAGTGGCTGTGATGCCAGAAGCAGAAGAGGTGGATGTGGAAATTGATGAAAAGGATGTCCGTATCGATGTTATGCGCGCCTCGGGAAATGGCGGACAGTGTGTAAATACGACGGACTCTGCCGTGCGTTTGACCCACTATCCAACGGGAATTGTCATCTACAGTCAGACAGAGAAATCACAGATTCAAAATAAGGCAAAGGCCTATGCGCTGCTTCGCGCAAAACTCTATGATATCGAGTGTCAAAAAGCGCACGATGCGGAGGCGGAGGCGAGAAGAAGCCAGATCGGTACGGGAGATCGCTCGGAAAAGATTCGGACTTATAATTTTCCGCAGGGACGCGTCACAGATCATCGCATCAATCTGACTCTGTATAAATTGGATAAAATTATGAACGGGGATATTCAAGAAATTTTGGATGCCTGCATTGCGGCAGATCAGGCGGCAAAGTTAAGTAATTTGGCGGATCAGGACTGAAAATTTGATTTTAAGGAATTTCTGAGATTAGAATAAATATGAGAAAAAGACAGTCATGGATAGCTTCATCGACTGTCTTTTAACATATTAGTGCTTTTTGCTGGAAGTGCCGATAAAAATTATTGCGGAAAAGGGATATGTTTTGAATTTATCTCATAAGATTGAGAGGAAATTATAAAAGGTGAAAATTAAAAAGTTTTTATTCTGTTGTAGGTAAATATTGGTTATGGTATAATATTGTCATAGAAAGCAGGGGTTATAAAAAAGTTGACAAAAAATGGATAAATTTGGGATAATCTTAACAGACAGACAGACAGACAGACAGACAGACAGACAGACAGACA
>JAAVYC010000015.1 GCA_022790905.1 Lachnospiraceae bacterium
GAGCGGTGTGCCATATTTCACAATGGCATGTTCTAAACATTCCAGATCCATTACACATTCCCCCTTATCTTTTGTCGAAAATATTCTCTGTCCGTTTTTCCATTTTTGTTCAATGGCATTAACTCTGTTTTCACAATTTTATGAGGAATCATATAGGCGGGAACGATTTCTCTCAATTGTTTTTTAATCTCATTTAGAGGTATCTCACCCAGATAAAAAGCGATTATCTTGTTCCTCTTCGTATCCATCACACAGCAACTTCTCTCTAAGCCATGTATCTGCTCCAATGCGCGCTCTATTTCTTCTAACTCGATACGGTGTCCCATATGTTTGATCTGGAAATCTCTTCTCCCGGAAAAATATAATTCGCCGTCATCGCCATAATATCCCAAATCTCCGGTTTTATAATAGCGCTCCTCCTTCTCTTTTTGCACCGAATAACAAAGAAATCTCTTTTTTGTCTCTTCTGTATTGTGGTAGTATCCCTCTGAGAGAGATTCCCCAGCAACACAGATCTCTCCGATTGTTCCTGAAACGGTAATCTTTTTTCCTTTATCATCTAGCAGAAATACTGTTCTTCCAGGAAAAGGTCTTCCGATTGGAATTTTTTCTCCATCTGAAACCATTCCTCTTATTGGATGGTACGTACAGTTACAAGTAATCTCTGTCGGTCCATATAAATTTACAAACTCTGCCCGCGGAAGAGCTTCCTGCCACATTCGCAATTGTTTTACCGGCATGACCTCCCCGCTAAAGAGAATCTTTTTGACTTCTTTTGGCACTTTATAATTGAGTCCTTTCAACGCTGCAACCAGACTGAGTGCAGACACCGCCCAAATCAGTGTTGTAATCTCTTTCTCACAGAGATAATCTAACAGTACCGGCGGAGTGGAAAACAATTCTTTAGGAATCAGAATAAGAGCTGCTCCCGTAAACACACTGGTGTAAATATCTTTCACCGACACATCAAAATCAAACGGCGCCTGATTTCCGATTCGATCACAGGACTCAAATTGAAAAATATATGTAAAATGTATGATAAAATCTATGACTGCCCTATGGCTAACCACAATCCCTTTCGGTGTTCCAGTAGAACCGGACGTGAAAATTCCATATAAGAGATCTGTCTCCTGGCTTTTTCTCCGGATTTCCATAAGCAAATCCCTGTCCACCGCCTCATTTTGCTCCTCTTTCAGCAGATATATTTTCTTCCTATCACTGGTCTGTTTCAAAATTTCTCGGCTTTTGTCATTTACCACGACAAGTTCCGGCTCTAAGACTTGAAACATCTCCTGTATCCGCGCCAATGGCTGCGCCGGATCGACAATGACATAAAAACATCCCGCATATACGACCCCAAACATCGCTGCCAATGTAATCGAACTCTTCTCAGCAAGAATGACCACTGGTTTTCCCGGTTTTACTTTTTTGGCAAAGGTCGTTCCTATTCTCCTCGATTGATCTGCCAATTCTTTCCATGTCAGACGTAAACTCCCGTCATCCACTGCCGTAGCGTTTGGATATTGTTGTTCCGTCTTTTCCAAATAATCTAGTATATTTTTCATGTCGTATTCCTTTCAAAAAGATATTAATTATACTATTTTTATTATCACTACAAGTTCTTATCTATTCCTAAACGAAACCTTAACAAATCTAAAAAAATTTCTCCCCACAATCCGATAAGATCATAGCACATCATGTCCTTTATTAACATTTCTTGTTTTTTCGTAAAAGCAGACAGCGATATATTTTTTGTTTCACCTGCTTGATTGACAAAGATCACCCTGCCATTTATAATATTTTTATTACATCCGTAAGATTTTATGGAGGATTCTACTATGGCACCTTTACCGCAGATATCGGAAGCCGAATTTGAGGTCATGAAAATTGTGTGGAAATATGCGCCGATTAACACCAATGAAATAACAGAGAAATTATTGCAGACCACCAGTTGGAGTCCTAAGACCATACAGACTCTGATCAAACGTCTCGTGACCAAAGGCGCCCTGACCTACGAAAAACAAAGACGTGTATTTGTCTACACCCCAGTGGTAAAAGAAAGTGAATATATCAGCCAGGAAAGCAATGCTTTCCTAAAGCGCTACTATCACGGAGATATTACCGCCATGTTGTCTACATATATTGAAGACGACCAGTTATCTGAAACAGAATTAGACCACTTGCGCTCTCTTCTTTCTAAGAGATCAAAAAAAGGAGGCGATTGACATGGCTGCATTTGCGATGCACTTTTTATTCTGCAATGTATGGATCTGCGCTATTTTGGGCATTTTTCTAATCGCCAAGCGATTATTTCAAAACAGCCTTTCTAGCCGTATGCATTACCATCTGTGGCTTTTGCTGCTAGGACTCCTCGCCGTTCCTTTGATACCATTTCGCTTAGTCGAATTTCCCCGAATTTTCTTATGGCTTAGCAATCTAAAGAATTTCTTTGCCTCTAACACTAAAACCACCATAGAGAGCACGCTAATGACAGATCTAACCAAAACCACAAATTGGATGAATGATTTTACGCTCTCCGTAAATAGTAAAACACCGGCTGTTACCGGATATGTCCTATTTGGAATATGGATCACCGGTATTCTTGTAATGATTCTATTGATTATAAACTCCTCTTTTCACCTGCACATTTTGAAAAAATCTGCACTTCCGCTTCAAAGCTCAGAAATTCGCAAATTGTATCAGCACTGTCTAAAAGAGCTAAACATTACAAAAAATATCTCCATTCGCAGTACCGCATTTCTAAAATCTCCCATTATTGTGGGCTTCTTCAGACCGTGTATTTATCTGCCCATTCATCTGATCTCTGACTATGTCTCAACAGGTGAACTTCGTCCCATTCGTTTTATGCTATTACATGAGCTACAGCATTACAAACACAAAGATCTTCTTTCTAATTATCTGATGAATTTTGCTGGGGTAATCTATTGGTTCAATCCTTTTATCTGGTATGCGCTAAAACAAATGCGCAGCGAAAGAGAAATCGCCTGTGACACTTCTGTCCTACAAATGTTAGAGGAGTCTTCCTACGAGGACTATGGCAACACATTGATTGATTTAGCAGAAAAAATATCTCTTACCCCTTTTCCATTTGCCACTGGCTTTGGCAAAAACAAGAGACAAATAGAACAACGCATTATCAATATCGCCTCCTATGAGAAACCCACATTGATAAAAAAATACAAAGGTATCCTTATTTCTATGCTGATTGCCGTCCTTCTCCTGGGATCTGTACCTTTTCTCTCTGCCAACGCTGCTGAAATGAATTATTATCCATGGAACGCTTCTGGCGAACAGATTTCTTATATAGATCTCTCTGCTTATTTCGGAACATACGAAGGCAGTTTTGTTTTATATGACTTGGGAAATGACTGTTGGAATATTTATAATATGGAACGTGCACTCTTTCGGGTTGCGCCGAACTCCACCTACAAAATATACGA
>JAAVYC010000244.1 GCA_022790905.1 Lachnospiraceae bacterium
CATTTGTTGCGTCCATTTTTCCACCGAACCATCTAAAAGCATAGTAACCCATTCCTCCTCTGTACAGTGACAGTCCACCATTCTTGTTCCACAATCAGGACATTCCTCTTTACCTATAATTGTATTTCCACATTTAGGGCATATATTCATTCCTGTAGAAGACGAATCGTTCTGTATTGTTTCATTTATCAATTTAAAATATAAGTAAATATTCTACATTGTCTATATTATGTATTCCCATAATAATACTCCACATATCACAAAGTTAAATAGTACAATATTCAAAACAATAAATGATTCGGTAGATAATACGAAACATACTTTAACAATATTTAACAAAGACTGGAATACATATAAAGCAAATTGGCAAAAGGGTTTTTCTCAAAACGGAATATTCGGTGGAATAAAATCTATTTTCCAATCAAGTAGTACCTCTTCTTTAAAAGAACAAATGCAAATCTTAAGAACTTGGAATAATGCTGTAAAAATGGGATGTACGAATCAGGCAACTTTTGACAGAATTATTGCCAATGCAAACGATAATACAAAAATGTATTTCGCCAGTTTAAACAAGGGTAAAGGTTCTATTGAAGGATTAAAAAATGCCCAAAATGCAACAAAGCTTTCAACTATTGGACTAACAATAACACAAACAGCATTAAATGCTGCCATTGGAATGGGCATCGGACTGCTGACTAATTTAGTTATAAAAGAAATAGATTCTTTCGTTCACGCCTCTGAAAATGCAAAAAATAAATCAAATGAATTATTTTCAACATTAGAATCCGCTAACGACTCTTTAGCATCACAGAAAGATTTAATAGATCATGTTAAAAATAATTATGAAAAATTTTCTAATGGAGTAAATTCTCTTGGTGAAAATATTTCTTTATCTAAACAAGATTTTGAAGAATATCATAGTATTTGTAATCAAATAGCTGAATATTATCCTCAAATGGTATCAGCGTGGGATAAAGAGGGAAATGCTATTGTTAATTTGACAGACAAAGTAAATGATTTAGAAACAGCATACAAAGATGCACGCACCGCCTCCCTAAACGAATTCGTCGAAAATGCTGATGATGTAGTCGAATCATACAAATTAAATGCCGATTACTCTTCCAAGTCTTTCTTTGATAAAGCTCCCGGATACAAACAACAAATTGCCGCTTTACATGCATATTTAGACGTAATACAAAACGTCGATAAAAAAGAGCAAGCACTTGCTATTAACGACTTAGTAAATAATGGGGGAAAAGGATTTTCTGGTAGTGATTTATCAAAAACTTATAAAATTTTCAACCTATCAAAGTACGAACCTGACCAACTTCCAGATTACTTAAATGGAGTTATAAAAAATCTTGAAACAAAATTAGCTCAAGAAGACAATTCCATGAAGCAAATGCTCCTCAACATGTTTTCTTTGGATTCTAATGATTATAGTGACATTTCAGAAGAAGCATACTTATTAGGAACTACCTATATTAATTCCTTAGATTCCAGTTTTTTTGAAAATAAAAATATTGGTGACTACCGAAACTTTACCAACAATCTTCTTAAACAATTAACAGGTGAAAATGCCGGCAATATAATTTCTACTTTCCACTCTCTATCTAATTTAGATAAAGAAAAAAGCAATCTAAGTGTATCGGAATATGAAAAACGTTTAGAAAGTTTAACGGATGATTTAAAAACATATCTTGAAATTGATGAAGATATTGCCACAGCAATCATTTCTTCACAATTGGGTGAAGATGCTTCTGATTTTTCAAATATTGATATCATGACAAATAATGTCAAAGATAAACTTCAAGATACATTTGACAATAAGGTTAATGAACTTACTCTTGATGAATTACAGATTGCAGCTAATCTAGACATTTCCGATAAAAATTTGCTGTCCTGGGATAAATTGAAAGCAAAAATTGAGGAAACTAAAAAAGCAAGAAACGACTCTCAATCCGACTTTGATATTATGTCTAACATAGCATCTCTTTCCAAAGGCCTAGAGCAATTAGACAAAATCTATGATGATGTATGTGATAAAGGCGACTTTGATTGGCTTTCCATTATAAATAACGACGAGTTTGCAGACACTTTTAAAAAATGCGGAGATGTATATACAGATTTTACTGACACCATACTCAAGAATTCAGGCGACATTGAAGCCTGTCAGGCTGCTTTTGATAATCTTACTACTTCTTATATTGAGCAAAGTGGCGTATTGGATAATATAACAGACAGTACAAAAGATATGGCAATCGCATATCTGGAGCAAATGGGAATTACAAATGCGGAAGAGATTGTAATGAATCGTCTTGCACTTCAGCAGGAATTTACTATAGGAACTTCACAAAATCTTGCCGACGCTACTCTGGGCGATGTTGCAGCATTTATACAAAATACAACAGCATCTGATTCTACAAAACAATCTATCGCAATGTATGCAATTCAAAAAGAATTTGCGTCCGGCATACATTTAAATACAGAATCCGATGTCTTACAATTAATTAATCTTATCTCCGTTTTAGGAGGCGCAACAAACTCCTTACAATTTTATTATACCTTACTACAAAGTGGTTATAACGTAAATAGTCCTATAATAAATGGAGCCATGATCGCTGCCCAAAATCAGGCTCAAACGGAAATTGATAAAATAAAAAACCGTACTCCAGTACAAGCAATCCAATCCGTCATATATCCTACTATTAAAGCAAATAAAAGATCTGATCGCTCTGGTAGAACTAACGATTCTGGCAGATCTGGCGGAGCTGGTGGATCTGGTGGAAACCTTTCTCCCACTCCACCCCCTTCCATAGAAACCTTCGATTTTATAGAAAAGCTGATCGACCGCCAGGAAAAGAAAATCGAGAAATACAATAAAAAGGCAGAGGACGCCACCAAATCATTCTCTACTAGAATGAGAGCCTACAAGTTAGAAATCAAAGCGGTATCCAATTCTATTAATCTGTTGAACTCGTCCTACGACACTTATATGGACCGTGCCAACAAAGTCGGTTTAGAAGAAGACTGGGCAGCGCAAGTCCGCGACGGAAGTCTCAATATCGCAGACGTTACAGACGACGGATTAAAAAATCGAATCAGCGAATATCAGAAATGGTACGACAAGGCCAAATCTGTCAAAGACAAGCTGGATGAATTAAAGCAAAAACAAGAAGAACTAAACCGTTCTAAAATTGAGCTCATTCTCACGAAATACGAGAAACAACTTGAAAAGTTCTCCAAAGCCAACGATCTCATCGAAAGTAAAATCGGGGTCAAAGAAGCAAGAGGCGGTTTTGCCAGCAAAGATGATTATTCTAATATGAATAAGAATATCCGCAGTCAGATTTCCTATACGATAAAATCGAATGCAGAACTAAGAAAATTGCAAAAAACGGTCAAAGAAGGTTCCGAGGAATGGCAGGAATATCAGGAACGTATCGATTCCAATAACATATCTCTGCAAAAATTAAAGCAAAACATTACGGATAATGCGAAAGCCGCTGCGGAGCTTGCAAGAAAAACGGCAGATAAACGAATCGAAAAATACGATTCAAAGGACGATCTATATGAGGCAAAAAAAGAGAACGCCACATCTGCCTCTGCCAAAAATAAGCAGGTTAAAAACCAGATGTCCAATGTCGATAAACGTCAAAAAGAAAATCAGACAGCTTATGATGAGAGCAAAAAGACTCTGAACGCTTCCAAGAAATCCATCAACAAATTAAAAAACAAGAAGGCAACTACAAAGGACAAAGCTGACAATAAAGCCAATAAAACCTATAACAAGGTATTAAAACAGGTCAAATCAACAATCAAAA
>JAAVYC010000215.1 GCA_022790905.1 Lachnospiraceae bacterium
ATACGACCTCTCCCTCTTTGATCATTTTTGCAACTGCCTCCGCAATCACATCCATATCCTCTGTATTCATACCCCTAGAAGTCACAGAAGCCGTTCCAAGACGGATACCGCTTGTCACAAATGGAGATTTCGGATCATTTGGAATCGTATTTTTATTACAGGTGATATTGACAGAATCCAATAATTTTTCCACTGCCTTTCCTGTCAATTCATAATTCGTCAAATCCACTAACATCAGATGGTTATCCGTTCCTCCTGATACGATCTTAATATCCCGTGACAAAAGGCCTTTACAAAGTGCCTGGCAATTGTCAATAATTCCTTTTTGGTACACTTTGAACTCCGGCTGCAATGCTTCCTCAAAGCAGACTGCTTTCGCTGCGATCACATGCATCAGAGGACCTCCCTGTGTTCCCGGGAAAATCGCTTTGTTAAAATTGAACTTCTCTGCCGCTTCCTGGTTCGCCAGGATCATACCGCCTCTTGGTCCTCGCAGAGTCTTATGCGTCGTTGTCGTCACCACATCTGCATATGGAAACGGACTCGGATGAAGCCCCGTTGCCACAAGTCCGGCAATGTGCGCCATATCCACCATTAAATACGCTCCCGAAGCATCTGCAATTTCTCTAAATTTCTTAAAGTCAATGATTCTCGCGTAGGCACTCGCACCTGCAATAATCAATTTTGGTTTGCATTCTATTGCGATTTCCATTACTTTGTCATAATCGATGACACCCTCATCATTAACGCCATATGGAACAATATTAAAATATTTTCCGGAAAAATTCACTGGACTTCCATGCGTCAGATGTCCGCCGTGATCCAAATTCATTCCCATCACAGTATCTCCCGGTGTCAACATGGCAAACTGTACCGCCATATTTGCCTGGGCTCCTGAATGAGGCTGTACATTGGCGTAATCGCATCCAAATAATTTCTTTGCGCGCTCAATGGCGAGATTTTCCACAATATCGACACACTCACACCCACCGTAATATCTCTTTGCCGGATACCCCTCTGCATATTTGTTGGTCATAATACTTCCCATTGCAGCCATAACGGCTGGGCTGACCCAGTTCTCAGATGCAATTAATTCAATATGACTGTCCTGCCTTTCCATCTCCGCAGTAATGGCAGCCGCCACCGCAGAATCTACTGCCTGAATCGTTTCCAGTGAATTCATGTATACTTTCCTCCATTGCTTTTTATCATCTTTTTCTATCATGTGTCTACATTCAGCTCTTTCCTATTATAAGGGACACCAAAACGATTTGCAATACAAAAATCACCGGTATTCCGCAGACGAAATACCAGTGTTTTGTCTTGTGTCTAAAAACATACATCCCAAGCCAGCAGCCCAGACTTCCTCCGAAAGCTGCTGTTAAAAACAATTTTTTTTCAGAAATCCGCCACTCATGGACCATTGCTCTTCTTTTGTCAATTCCCATCAGAGCAAATCCTAAACTATTGATCAGGATCAAATAATACCACATTTTATTTCGCTACTTTCTTTAAAGACCGCACACGCATCAGGTACCAGATTTCACTTGCAATACAAATAGAAGAATACGTACCGCTAAGGAGTCCTACCATCAGCGGAAGTGAAAACTCCCGAATCGATGTAACACCCAAAATAAAAAGCATTAATACCATAACAAACGTTGTAATTGATGTATTGATACTTCGGGATAACGTCTGATTGATACTCTTATTGACAATCTCTTTATAACCCTCTTTGGTCTTATTACGGTTTGTCTTTAACGTCTCTCTGATCCGGTCAAAAATAACGATGGTATCATTGATAGAATATCCAATAATCGTCAACATACACGCAATAAATGTGTTTCCCACAGAAATCCATGCGAGTACATAGCAGGTCAGTACGACTAAAACATCATGACCCAAAGCAATGACTGCACTCGCTGCAAAACGGACATCTTTAAAGCGGAACCAGATATAGATCAGCATACATACCGTCGCAATCGCTACCGCTATCATCGCATCGTTTTTCATCTCATTGCTGACTGTAGAACTGATACTCTCCGATGTAATTGTCTTTTCATCGATATCAAAATTCTTCTTTAGAGTCTGATTCAGCTTTTCTCTCTCCTTCAAAGAAAGTGTTCTCGTCTTAATGACTACCTGATTCGTTCCCTCTACTGCCTGTGCCTGTACATTGCCATCTCCTGTTACTTTCTCCACGAAAGGCACAATCTTTTTGTCGATCTCATCTATTGTGTATTTTTTATCCATCACAACCGAAGTCGACGTACCGCCTTTAAATTCAAGACTATAATTTAAAATTCCTCCGTCTTGCGCTTTATGCACTCCCATTCCGACAAATCCGCTCGCTATGACAAGACAGGATATCAGGATAAAAATTCCTGTTTTGCTGACAAAATTCAGCTCTTTACGCTTCTTAGCTTTTCCATAGAGTTTCTCATCCTGCAGCCCCATCGCATAGACCGCCTGAAGTAAAAGCTTAGTGACAATCATACAGGTAAACATAGAAAGAATAATACCGATTGCAAGCGTTGAGGCAAATCCTTTTACTGTTCCGGAACCACGCATCCCCAAAACCGCAGCCGCAATCAGTGTCGTGATATTTCCATCTAAAATGGCAGAGCGCGCTCTCGCAAAACCATTTTCGATTGCCGTGGCAACACTTTTTCCTGCAGCAATCTCTTCCCGAATACGTGCAAAAATAATAACATTTGCATCGACTGCCATACCAATCGACAAGATAATACCGGCAATTCCAGGAAGTGTCAAAGTAATCTCAAATAGATACAGAGTTGCAACCACTAACGTTGTATAAATTGCCAGTGAGACAGCAGCGACCGCTCCCGGAAGCAAATACTGTACGATCATAAAAATCATCACAAGAATCAGGCCGATTGCTCCCGCTTTTAAGCTCGTTGAGATCGCTTCCTCACCCAACTGTGCACCTACCACTTCCGAACGCAGCTCCTCTAGCTTTAATGAAAGAGAACCAATTCGTATCTGAGAGGCAAGTATTTCCGCCTCCTCAAAACTTGCCATTCCGGTAATCTGCGCCGTTCCGCCGGTGATCGCATTCTGTACCTGCGGATAACTGATAACCTCCTCATCAAAAACAATCGGAAGATACTTTCCAACGTTCTCTGTGGTCACTTTCGCAAAGGTCTCAGCTCCCTCATCTGTCAGAGTCAGCTCCACAATATTCTCTTTATTTCCCGTCTCATTCGTAATGGTGGCAGCCTTCGCCTGCGCCACCGCATTTCCGTCCATAAATGCTTTTCCGTCATCTGTCTGGAATTCCAGCGTTCCAGGCTTTCCAAGCTCTTCTAGAATCTTGTTCGCATCTGTGACTCCCGGAATCTCAACAGAAATACGGTCATCTCCAACTTTATACACCTGAGCCTCCGTGCTATAACTCTCCACACGTTTTTGCAACTTGTAAATCGTATCACTCATCTGCTCATCTGTCGGCTCGTCCCCCACAACCTGATAAGTGATGGAGACGCCGCCCGCCAAATCCAATCCCAGGCTGATACTGCGATCCTCTCCCACTCCCGTCGAAGAAATAATCGTTACGGAATAGTAGCATAGACCCGCTAAAATAGCCAAAGCCAGAATCAGCGTGACAATCGCTTTGTTCTTCTTCATACTCTTTGTTCCTTTCTCTTAATTTTCCTGCTCTGCTAAAGCCGCTTTTATCATAATCGCACATTCTACACGTTTTTTTTGCAGTTCACAGCCGATCTCATAAGTTTCCCGGATATCTCCGTGGAAATTATATGCATTTGCCGCACAGCCTCCGCTGCAATAAAATTTCGCAAAGCAGTCTCGGCACTTGTCCTTTGCATAGACATTACAACACTTAAATTCATCCTGTAATTCTGTGTTGACCACACCATCCTTTACATTTCCCATCAGAAATTTTTCGTTTCCGACAAACTGATGACAGGGATATAAGTCTCCCCACGGTGTCACCGCAAGGTATTCCGTTCCTGAACCGCAGCCCGACAATCTCTTATAAACACAGGGACCGCCTTCTAAATCGATCATAAAATGAAAAAACTGAAAACCCTCTCCCCTTTTCTTCCGCTCTACCATCTCTTTTGCCAGATTATCATATTCCTGGAACAATTTTGGCAAATCCGACTTTTGAATCGCATAGTCGTCTGTCTCCTCCGCCACAACCGGCTCCACGGAGATCTGCTTAAAACCCAAATCTGCCAAATGCAATACATCTTTGGAAAAATCTATATTATGTCTGGTAAACGTACCGCGCACATAATACTTTTCCTGTCCTCTGCTGTCTGCAAATTTTTGGAATTTTGGTACAATCAGATCATAGCTTCCGCTCCCATTGCGAAACGGTCTCATATAATCATGCACCTTTTTTCTTCCATCAATACTCAATACGACATTATCCATCTCCCGATTGGCAAACTCCATAATGTCGTCATTTAAAAGCACCCCATTTGTCGTCAACGTAAAACGAAAATGTTTATCATACAATTTTTCCTGTTCTCTTCCATATGCCACAAGTTGTCTTACCACCTCAAAATTCATCAGCGGTTCTCCCCCGAAAAAATCCACTTCCAGATTCTTTCGGTTTCCGGAATTAGAAATCAAAAAATCCAGGGCTGCTTTTCCCGTCTCATAAGACATCAGCGCTCTTCTCCCATGATATTCTCCCTCTTCGGCAAAACAATAACGACAGGCAAGGTTGCAGTCATGGGCGATATGAAGGCAAAGTGCTTTGACAACTGTCGGACGCTTTTTAAAATTTTCGAGTGGAATCTCATATTGATCCGGCGTAAAAAGCGCCCCCTCATCTTTTAAAATCTGAATCTCTTCTAGCGCCTCTTTGATTTCTTCTTTGTCATATACCTCGCAGAGCCGCCTTACAATCTCTTTTTCGCTGTTCTCTTCAAACAATGGAATCACATCATATACCACTTGATCCACAACGTGAATCGCACCACTGTTCACATCTAACACAATGTGGTAACCATTGTTTTTATATCGATGAACCACTCTCCCATCCTCACTTTCCTATCCATATATGATAACGCACAAATGACCGCACGCAATCGCGGACGGTCGTTGTTTCCATGTATATGTAATTTCCCAAAGCCTATTTACTCTGCTCACAAGTCTGATTTCCCACTGTGCAGGATGTCTTACATGCAGACTGACAGGATGTCTGGCACTCGCCACATCCACCTTTCTTTACTGTATTCTGTAATCTCTTTGTATTTAATGTCTTTATATGCTTCATCTCTTGAAAATCTCCTTTCAAATTTTTCCTGATATTTTCCTTAGTATAACACAATGCTTTTCATCTGAAAAGCTTTTTTTAATAGAACACGAGAGTGCGCAAAACATGATTCTCCCATTTTATCCCATCATTCCACCAAGTGTTCCTGCCGCTACACAGGTACAAAAAGTTGTCGCCAGATGTATCATATCTTTTGGCAATCCACCATTCATCGCCGCTGATGTGCCAAACAGGATCAAAAAATAAGCCACTCCCATCAAAAATCCCCAAAGGAATTTTTTTGTCTTCATCTTTTTACCTGCTATAAACCCACCAATCCAGCAGGACAATACATAAATTACGATAATCCCGATATTGACAAATGTTCCATTCAGTTGGAATTTATTCAGCATCATTGCCATGGCAATCAGCCCCAATCCCGTTATAATATACATCAATATCAGATCGACGATCATCCATTTGTAAGATCTCTGTTTTTCCATATTTTTTTCAATGCTTTTTTGCTCCATATTTGTCCCTCCCGTACATTATATGGAGCAGCCTGGTAAATATGAACAAAAATCAGGAATTTAACTTCTGCTGTGCCTTTGTCTTTAAAATTGCTTCATTTAGTGAAAGCATTCTATCAT
>JAAVYC010000216.1 GCA_022790905.1 Lachnospiraceae bacterium
AAGTAGAAAAAAATCAGGTGGATGTTGATATGTTTACAGAAGCATTTGAGTTATCTTCTTCTTGTTTCACCATAAAAGAGATGGATGATCATATCCGGATTGTGACGAAAGGATGTGGTCATGGATTCGGATTAAGTCAATATGGTGCAAGTGAGATGGCAAAAGATAAAAAAAAGTACGATGAAATTTTAAAATATTATTTTTCAGGGGTTAAAATAGAGAAAACGGGGAAACACTAAAATTATCAAATGTGATAATGGATGGTGAGAAAATGAAAAAGAACAAGGAGTACATTATAGCTGGTTCACTTTTGAGCCTTGCTATCGTAGGAATGGTATTTGCTTACAACAGTGAGTCGGTTACTCAAAAGGCAGAAGAACAGGAAGAACAAAAGATTGCTTTCCAGGAAGTTGATGATGGAGAGGAAGAGGCAAAGGATGAAGTAGAAGACGTATCAAATATTTTAGCTGCAAAAAAAGAAGAGGAAAAAGAAGAGGAAGAAAAGGCAGAACCTGAAGCAGAGCCTATCGTAGAAGAAAAACAGGAACAGCCACAGACACAGGAGACTTCCTCTAAACCAGAAGCGTTACATTTTCAGGAAACACTGATTTGGCCTACAGAGGGCAATGTGATTATGAATTACAGTATGGATCAGACAGTGTATTTTGCATCTCTAGATCAGTACCGTTATAATCCGGCAGTCATCATTGGTGCTCAGGTCAACAATGAGGTAAAGGCTGCTGCAGCCGGCAAAGTTCTCGATATTTTTAATAATGAAGAAACAGGATGCACAGTAAGCATAGACGTGGGCGATGGATACAAGGCGGTCTATGGACAGTTAAAAGAGGTTAGCAAAGAGATTGGAGACTATGTAAGTGCGGAAGAAGTGATCGGTTATGTCAATGAACCGACCAAGTATTATTCGGAAGAAGGAGGAAATCTTTACTTCCAGCTTTTAAAAGATGACAAACCAGTAGATCCTATGAATTATTTCCAATAAAATTCCTTGAATAGGAGCAAAAGGTCTGTTATAATATTAAAGTTATTTCTGTTCGGCGGTGGGATACACCGTCGATTTTCGTTTTCAGATTGAATGAATCTAGCGGAGGAAAGGAAGAGCCGTCAGGTCACAAATATGGAGAGGGATTGTGAATTATATTTATATCTTAGAATGTGTCGACGGGTCCTATTATACTGGATGGACAAATAATCTAGAGAAAAGAGTCTGCGACCACAATGAGAAAAGAGGAGCAAAATATACGCGGGGGCGTACACCAGTGAAACTGGTGTATTATGAAACATTTGATACTAAGAGCGAAGCTATGAAACGTGAGGCGGAGATTAAAAAAATGGACCGCAGAAAAAAGAGAGCTTTGATCGAAAAACAAAATAAGGAGATTTATGAAAACAATTAAATTTGATGAACTGGAATTACAACCTCAGATTTTAAGAGGAATAAGGGCAATGGGATTTGAGGAAGCGACGCCAATACAGAGTCAGGCAATACCGGTTGTCATGGAGGGAAACGATGTAATTGGTCAGGCACAGACGGGAACTGGGAAAACGGCGGCGTTTGGAATTCCCATTTTACAAAAGGTGGAGCCGGGAAGCAAAAAAACACAGGTTGTGATTCTTTCCCCGACGAGAGAACTTGCCATTCAGGTAGCAGATGAGATTCGTACACTTGCAAAATATATGCATGGAATCAAGGTATTACCAGTCTATGGAGGGCAGGAGATCGGTAAGCAGATTCGTTCTTTAAAAGGAGGTGCCCAGATTATTGTCGGAACACCGGGAAGAATTATGGATCACTTAAGAAGAAAAACCATCCGCTGTGACTATGTGGATACGATCGTATTAGATGAGGCGGATGAGATGCTAAATATGGGATTTCGAGAAGACATTGAAACAATTTTAGACTATATTCCCAATGCTCACCAGACGATTCTTTTTTCCGCTACCATGCCAAAACCTATCATGGAGATTACGAAAAAATATCAAAAAGATGCAGTCACAATTAAGGTTGTAAAAAAGGAATTGACAGTACCAAGTATTGATCAATTTTATTATGATGTCAGAAGAAAAGAAAAAATAGATGTGTTGACAAGACTTCTCGACTATTATGATCCGAGCTTATCCTTAATTTTTTGTAACACAAAACGTAAAGTAGATGAATTGACAGCGGAATTGCAGGGAAGAGGATATTTTGCAGAGGGCTTACATGGTGATATGAAGCAGACTCAGAGAGATAGAGTCATGAACAATTTTCGGAAAGGCAAGACAGATATTTTAGTCGCAACAGATGTAGCGGCGAGGGGAATTGACGTAGATGACGTAGAAGCTGTCTTTAATTATGATATCCCGCAGGATGATGAATACTATGTACACAGGATTGGAAGAACAGGGCGTGCCGGAAGGACAGGGCGTGCATTTACATTTATAAAAGGAAAAGAAGTCTACAAATTAAAGGATATTCAGAGATACTGTAAGACAAAAATTTTAGCGCAGCCTATCCCATCTAGTGAAGATGTGGCACTGATCAGAAGCGAAAAAATTATGGAACATATCAGCACGATCATCGAGGAAGAGGATTTGGGGAAAAGTATCAATTATATTGAGCGTGTTATCAATGAATCGGATGATTTGACGGCAATGGATATTGCCGCGGCATTTCTAACTGAGGCCTTAGGAAAACAAGAAAGTTTGATGGAAGGCGAAAACGAATATGATTTCGGACATACCGGTGCAGAGGAGGGAATGGTTCGACTTTTTATCAATATTGGAAAAAAACAACACATCAAGCCAGGAGATATTCTCGGTGCAGTGGCCGGAGAGACGGGAATGCCAGGCAGCTTAGTGGGCGCTATTGATATGTACGATAAGTATACCTTTGTGGAAGTTCCAAAAGAATATGGAAGAGAAGTATTAGAAGCGATGAAAAATGTAAAGATTAAGGGAAAAACGATTAATATGGAGCCTGCAAATAATAAATAGGGAAGAGAAAGGGGAAAGACGGATTGCATGTGCAATCCGTCTTTTGTAGGGAGTTTAGGTTAAATAATAAAAGGAAGAATCCTATTATTAGGATTAACAATATTAATTATCCAAAATAACGATCTAACAAGCCTTTAAATGCTTTACCATGTCTTGCCTCATCTCTAGCCATTTCATGTACGGTATCATGGATTGCATCTAAGTTCAATTCTTTTGCGCGTTTTGCAAGATCAGTTTTTCCAGCTGTAGCGCCATTTTCAGCTTCAACTCTCAACTCTAAGTTTTTCTTTGTGCTATCAGTTACTACTTCACCTAATAATTCAGCAAATTTTGCTGCATGTTCAGCTTCTTCGTAAGCAGCTTTTTCGTAATACATACCAACTTCTGGATAACCTTCTCTATGAGCAACTCTTGCCATTGCAAGATACATACCTACTTCAGAGCATTCTCCTTCAAAGTTCATTCTCAAATCTTTTACAATGTCTTCACGTACACCCTGAGCAACACCAATTGCATGCTCAGCTGCCCATGTCATTTCGCCTTCCTGTTTGGTAAATTTATCAGCTGGTGCTTTACAAAGTGGACAGACTTCTGGAGCAGAATCTCCTTCGTGAACATA
>JAAVYC010000217.1 GCA_022790905.1 Lachnospiraceae bacterium
ATCGGAGGAGGCAAAAAAGCGCTTAGAAATCTTAAATTCCTCCAATGATGGATTTTACATCGCCAGAGAAGACTTAAGGCTTCGCGGTCAGGGAGATTTCTTTGGAGTGCGCCAGAGCGGGGAGATGGAATTTGCCGTTGGCGATATTTTTTCCGATGCAGATCTTTTGCAGGAAGCGTCCGAAGATGTAAAATGGCTTTTGGAAAAAGATCCGAACTTAGAGCTTCTAGAACACGAAACATTAAAAGAGCATATGAATCGCTATGGAATGAGCTGGTTTGACAAATTGAATTTATAATTTTTGACAATTTCCCCAATCTTTTGCAGGGTTATAAAATGCTAAGCGGCATATACTAGAATTGTAACAAAGAAGTTACACTTTACAAAAGTCAAAGGGGGATTTTTACTATGGCACGTTCTAATACCACAAGTGTACCAGAAGCAAAAGGCGCAATGGATCGTTTTAAGTATGAGGTAGCTAGCGAATTGGGAGTACCGTTATCAGATGGCTACAACGGAAATCTGACTTCTAAACAGAATGGTTCTGTCGGTGGTTATATGGTGAAAAAAATGATCGAGGCGCAGGAACGCCAGATGGCAGGAAAACAGTAACAGTGAAAAACCAAAAAAGAATTTAAAAAACCAAAAAAGCAGGAAGGTCGCTATTTCTAGGAATAGAAACAGCGACCTTTTCTGTGTTTTCAAAGAAATAAAATCATATTGCAAGCCTAAACCATCTGTGATAAGATACTCCAAAGCATATTTTCTTTTATGGTCTTACCATATCATATATTCTAAAATTCTTAATCATTTCGGAAAATTCATGCTTTTAATACACATTATGAAAAAGCAGGAGTTTTCCAATAGAACAATAGAGACCTCCTGCAATATAAGGAGGAAAAAATATGGAGAAAACAACGAGATCAGTGGAATTGCCAGGCGTAAGAAAGGAGTATAAAGATACCTTTTTCCGCAGATTATTTAGTGAAAAGGAGACATTATTAGATCTTTACAACGCAGTAAATGGGAGTCAATACGTGAATTCTGAGGAATTAGAGATTGTCACACTGGACAATGCCGTCTATATGAATATTCGAAACGATCTGGCATTTGTCCTCGATTATTCTCTAAACCTATACGAGCATCAATCTACTTACAACCCCAATATGCCGCTTAGAAACCTGTTTTATGTGGCAAAAGAATTATCTTTGTTAGTGGATCACAATATGTTGTATCGAAGGAGCCTTGTGAAAATACCGACACCGGAATTCTTAGTATTTTATAACGGAAGAGAAGAACAGCCGTCAAAAAAATACTTTCGTCTCTCCGATGCTTTTCAAAAAGTCACAGAAGACCCCGCTCTGGAATTGGCAGTAACTGTATTAAACATCAACGATGGAAAAAACGAAGAATTGTTAGAACGCTGTCCAACATTGAGAGAATATATGATTTATGTGGGACGAATCCGAAAATATGTGATGGAGATACCGATTGAGGAGGCGGTAGACCGAACGATACAGGAGTGTATTCAGGAAGGAATTTTAGCAGACTTTTTGATGAAAAATCGAAAGGAGGCAATCGAAGTGAGTATCTTTGAGTACAATGAGGAATTAGTGATCGCAGATATCCGCAAAGATGAATTTCGTATGGGCAAAGAAGAGGGAGAAGAAAGAGGAATGGCAAAAGGTGAGATACGCTTAGCGGAATTGACAAAACAGTTGCTTGCAGATCAAAGGTTTGAGGAATTAGAAAATGCGTTAGAGGATGCTGAGTACCGAAGAAAACTATATGAGGAGTACGAAATAGAATGAATATATAGAAAAAACAGGAGAGCGTCAGCTCTCCTTTAATGTTATCCCAGATATATCGGTATCGCTAATCATAGAATAATTGGTGTAATAGATGACAAAGCCCGGTGCGGAACCGTTTGGTTTTTTGACGTTTTTCTTTTCTAGATAGTCGATCTCCACTTTTCCGTCATCTTTTCCACGGGAGTAGTAGGCCGCTAGTTTTCCGGCTTCCTCAAACGTGCGATCTGGAAGTTCTTTCCCATTCGTCTTGACAATGACATGGGATCCGGGCATGTTTTTGGCATGAAACCACCAGTCGTTGCCGGAGGCAACTTTAAAAGTCAATTCGTCGTTCTGATAATTATTTTTCCCGACATAGATATCAAAACCGTCGGATGAAACATAATGGAATGGATTGCTTTTCGTGGTCTTTTTCTTCTTTCCGCCATGTTTTTTGATATAGCCAAAGGCAATCAGTTCGTCTTTGATCTGAGCGAGGTCAGCCTCACTTGCCGCGATATCTAAGGCGGCAGAAATCGAATCGAGATGAAGGATTTCATTGGACGTCTCCTCGAGCCGTTCACTCAACGCCTGATACGTGCGTTTTAACTTATTATAGCGGTCAAAATATTTCTTTGCGTTCTCAGCTGCGTTAAGCTGTGAATCAAGCGGAATGGTAATCATTTTGTCCGTATAATAATTTAGCGCTTCCATACTTTTCGCGCCCTCTGGCACATCATATCCATAAGTATGCAATAATTCCCCGTAAACTTTATATTTGTCTCTCTTTTCGGTATCTTTCAACTGTTTTTTTTGCAGATCGTACTTTTTGCGGCTGCGCTCTAGGGCAGTTCCCACGATTTTTCTCAAATCAGAAGATTTTTGCCGCATATGCGTATAGACATTTTTTGCCGCATAAAATACTTCGAGCACATTGGAAATGGAATCAAAAGACCGAACTTCTAGTTCTTCATATTGTGTGAGAGCAAATGCGGAATATTCCACGGGCTCTTTTCCACGCATGACAATATTAGGAGTAAATTGACTAGATGACACATCTTCCATATACCAGAAAAAGTTGTTGGCAAGATGGAGTTTTTCGTGTTCGGATAAAGAGGCGAGAGAAGCATCTGCGTCAATCGATGCCCGATAACAGATTTCTCCAGCCGTCAGCGGGCTGATTCCCGTATAAGAGGAATAGATTGCCTTTGCGACAGGCAATGGCTTTTCTGCGATCTTTTCCAAAAAATGTGTTCTGTTTTCTGTCAAAGGATTATATTTTTCGACTGTCTTTGGGATAAAGTAATCCCTTCCTGGGAGGACTTCACGCACAGAACTCATCTGTGCAGAGATATGTTTGATGCTGTCGATGATTTTATCATTTTCCCCACAAAAGATAATATTACTGTGTTTTCCCATGATTTCTATAATCAGTGATTTCGTACAAGGATCGCCCAAATCATTTAAATGTTCGATTTCAAAACGGACAATACGTTCCATTTCCGGCTGAAAAATCTTTGTAATTCTTCCGTTTGCGATATGTTTGCGGAGCAGCATACAAAAATTTGGCGCGTTCATAGGACTGATTTTATTCTCTGTTGTCAGATATAAAAGAGGAAGGGAAGCAGAAGCAGAGAGCAGCAGTCTGGTTTGCCTGGAATTTTCAATTCCGCCTTTTATGGTTAAAAGCAGTTCATCTTTTTCCGGTTGTGCAATTTTTGCAATCCTTCCATTTAAAATAGTATGATTCAATTCGTGTACGATATTGGCGATCGTAATTCCATCAAAAGCCATCGTTCCCTCCTGTTGCGGTAAAATTTTTATCCTGAAAGTTTTTGATATCATTTTTAATATCGGTATAAGCGTAAACTTTGGAAGATAAAATGTCAAGGTTTTCGCAGCCTCACATTTCTTTGAGCGGGATTTGACGAAATTCCATTTTTTGTTTATAATAAAGTATCTATGCATACGGATATGCGCAGGATAGAGATATGCATAGAAGAAACCATTCTAGTTGGCACCATGTGGCTAAGACAGGAGGACTTTTATGATAAAAAGTATGACCGGCTTTGGCCGGGCGGAGATCCTAGAGGAAAATCACAAATTTACGGTAGAGATGAAATCTGTCAATCACCGCTATTTGGATATTAATATCAAGCTCCCTAAAAAACTGAGTTTTTTTGAGGGCAATATTCGCAACCTTTTAAAAGAGTACATACAGCGGGGAAAGGTAGATATTTTCATTACTTATGAAGATTATAAAGAAGATAACTTTTCACTGAAGTATAATAAGGAAATTGCCGCGGAATACCTGATGCATTTCAATGAAATGGCAAGACAGTTTGGTCTGGAAAATGACATCAAAGTGAGTACTCTTTCTAGATATCCGGAAGTGTTGACGATGGAAGAACAAAATGTAAACGAGGAGGAGCTTTGGAATATTTTAGAAAAGGCGCTTCGAATTGCAAGTGAACAATTTGTAAATTCTAGGATTGCGGAGGGCGAAAATTTAAAGAAAGATTTGAATAAAAAATTGACTATGATATGTTCCTATGTGGATTTTATCGCAGAACGTTCTCCGCAGATTCTGGACGAATACCGAAGTCGTTTGGAGACAAAAGTAAAAGAACTTCTAGCAGATACGCAGATGGAAGAAAGTCGAATTGCCGCGGAGGTGACGATCTATGCGGATAAAATTTGTGTGGATGAAGAG
>JAAVYC010000218.1 GCA_022790905.1 Lachnospiraceae bacterium
AGTGTCGGATTAAAAAATTTTTGATACGAAGGTAGCATGATATGCCCTGCCATGACCGTGTGCACCCCGGCCTCGATCATGCCGGCATAGACTTTTCCAAATGTCTCATCCCACTCTTCCGTAGAATAGGTATTGACAGAATTGCTCAGATGCTGATCTCTCTCATCCACCCCGTCTCCCGGAAAATGTTTCATCGCACAGACCATGTGACTCTCCATAAAGCCTTTCATGTAGGCTTTCGACATCTCAAGCACACGGTCAGGATCATCCCCAAAACTTCTCGATGAAATAATTGGATTCCTCCAATTACGATTGATATCCGTAATCGGTGCAAAAGACCAGTTGCATCCCAGGGCTGCCGCCTCAATTCCTGAGACGCGTCCCATTTCGTAGGCGTAATCCGGATTATCTGTCGCCCCAATTTTAACCTCTAGTCCAATTTCCGTCCCGTCTGTGCAAGCACCATTGCCGCCCGCCTCCGTGTTCGCCGCGATCAACAATGGAATCTTGGAATTTTCCTGTAAAATGCGATTTTGTTCGTGAACCTCTTTCGCAGTTCCTGGATTATAGCGCACTGCTCCAATTTTATATTGATCCAACACCTCTTTTAGGTATGTCTCACTCCGCTCTGAGCCCATATTTACAAAAAGCTGTCCGATCTTTTCCTCTTTTGTCATACCGGCAATCGTATCTTCGACCCACTGAATTGCCTCTTCGTCCAGATAATATGGCTTTTCTTTCAAATCTACTTTTTTCATAAAATTTCCTTTCCACTACTCCTGTTGCACTCTATCTCAACAAACAGCATGTCCTATACTCCGGAATATGCTAAAAATCCGCCGTCCACCGGAATCACAACGCCTGTGATAAATCCGGAAGCCTCATTGTTCAATAAAAACAACAAAGTTCCAATCATTTCCTCTGCCTCTCCAAAACGTCCCATCGGAGTTGCCGCTAAAATTTTTCCGGTACGTTTTGTCGGACTTCCATCCTCCTCAAATAATAACTTTTGATTTTGTTTGGTGGAAATAAAACCTGGTGCGATTCCATTGACACGAATTCCGCTCTTAGAAAAATGCACGGCAAGCCACTGGGTAAAGTTCGAGACTGCGGCTTTCGCTCCGCTGTATGCCGGAATTTTCGTCAGAGGTGCATAGGCATTCATGGAAGAGATATTGACAATATTACAGTCTTTTCGATCAATCATATCCTCCGCAAATTCCTGTGTCGGAAGCAGTGTTCCAATAAAATTTAGATTAAACACAAATTCCACACCGCTCTGCTCCAAATCAAAAAAGGATTTCTCCCCCTTTTTCAGTTCATCTTCATCATAATATTCCTGGTCTGTCGTTGCCTTTGGATGATTTCCGCCGGCTCCATTGACCAAAATATCACAAAAACCGAAATCTTTTTTTACTTCCTCATGTGCTTTTTTCAGACTCTCTTTTTGTAAAACATTTGCTTCATATCCCTTTGCTGTATAACCCTCTTTGCGAATCTCTTCTGCCGCTTTCTCTGCCGCTTCTTTATCCAAATCCAACAATGCCACTTTAGCTCCACACTGTGCAAGGGCCTTTGCAAACATGCTTCCGATCACACCACCTGCCCCTGTGACGACTGCGACTTCTCCTGTCAAATCCGTATTGAATGGTAATTTCATTCCTTTTTTTCTCCTCTCTCATTCTTTTCGATTGCTTCCCAGAGTCCGTTCAAATAGGAGGCTCCAAGCGCTCTGTCATAGAGCCCATAACCTGCTCTTCCTGTCTCTCCCCAGATCATTCTTCCGTGATCCGGACGAATATATCCATCAAATCCATTTTCATATAACGCTTTTGCAATGGCATACATATCCAGACTTCCACAGGAAGACGGATGTGCCCGCTCTTCAAAACCGTTATCTAAAATTTTTACATTTCTCATGTGCACAAAATGAATTCTTCCCATCGCCGCATATTTTGTCGCCATTTTCACGACATCATTATAACCGGAACACCCCAATGAACCTGTACAGAGTGTGATTCCGTTGTGCTTATCATCCACAATTTTCAAAAAGCGATCGAGATTCTTTTCATCGGTGATCATACGAGGTAATCCGAACATACTCCAACACGGATCGTCCTCGTGAATTGCCATGTTCACATCGCATTCTGCCGCCACCGGAATGATTCGTTTTAAAAAATATTCCAGATTGTCCCACAAATCTTCTTCGCTCAACCGGTGATATTCTTCCACGACACTTCTTAACTCATCCCTGTCGTAGGAAGCATCCCAACCCGGCAATGTCAGATCACTCTTTGTCTCAAGCGGATTCACCTGGTCCACCTGTTCCTGATAATAGACTAACGTCGTAGATCCGTCTGGAAGTCTGTGATCCAACTGTGTTCTCGTCCAGTCAAAGACCGGCATAAAATTATAGCAGATACACTTCACACCTGCCTTCGCCACCCGTCGAATGTTCTCACAATAATTCTCAATATAGCGATCTCTCTCTGGTTTTCCAAGCTTAATATCTTCATGCACTGGGATACTCTCGATCACTTCAAATTTTAGACTGTTTTCTTCCACCTGCTTTTTTAAATCCATAATGGATTCCTCAGGCCATACCTCTCCCACCGGAACGTCATAGACTGCGGTCACAATCGCCTCCATCTTTGGAATCTGACGTATATAGGCAAGAGGAATTTCATCCTGTCTTCCATACCAGCGAAAAGATAATTTCATCTTATTCTTCTCCTCTCTTTTCTTTTAAAATATTTGCATTCTCAAGCACCACCTTTTTAGAGAGCGGATAGATGAACATAATCACAAGTCCCACCAGAACATAAATAATTCCAGGAAAGAGCGTTGCAAGTCCATAAATTCCCTCTTTGACGCCTTCTGTCTGTGCCGCCGCAAGCGAATTGTATCCGATTGCCGAGAGCGCAAATCCGCTGATTCCCCCCGCCAAAGCCTGACCAACCTTTCTGGCAAAAGAGTAAAACCCATAAACTGTACCGTCATCTCTCGAACCTGTCTTCACCTCTTTGTCGTCAATAACGTCTGTAATCAAAGCCCAAATAAGCATATTAAAATAGTTCATGCCTAACATTCCAAGAAACGTCATAACAATAAAAATCGTCAAACTCTTCGTGTGAAGAAGATAAGTCGTCAGATAAATAAGTCCTGCGAAAAGACATCCAACTGCAGAGGATTCCTTTTTTCCAAATTGTGCGGCAATCTTTGTCGAAACAGCCGCTAAGATCAAGACTGCCGGAAGATTCAACAGACCAAAAAAGGAAAGTGCCTTTGTATTGCGAAAATAATCGGCAAACAGATAGGTATTAATCCCTTGTGTCATCAGCATTGCCAACAGGAGTAAAATTGCCGCTAGAATGACTGCCAAAAGCGACCGATTTGTAAAAATCCCCAACAAAGAGGTTCCCAGACTGCTCTGTTTTCCTTTTTCTTTTTTTTCGATTTTCACTCGTTCTGTTGTCATGAAATAGCAGAGCAAATAGCAGACGATTGATAAGACAGAGAATACTCCCGCTAAAATTGTAAAATTCCTTCCGCTCACAACCTGATTTCCGTTTGCATCGGTATAATAAATGATCAGCGGCGTCACCACACTGATAAATGTCGCAGCAAAAGAGGCTCCTAGAGAGCGATAGATAGAAAGATCCGCCCGATCTTTTGGCTCCTCAGAAATTGCTGAAGCCATAGAGCCATAAGGAATATTGATAGACGTATAAAAGACGGAACCCCACAAAATATAAGTCACAAACATATAGACAATTTTAACCGTCATAGATACATTAGCCAAAGCCGATTGATACATTAAGAAACTAGAAATTGCAACCGGACCGCACATTCTGCGAAGCCAACAGCGAAACCTTCCATCTTTTGCCGTAGAAGTAGAATCCACAATTCTTCCCATTCCGATATCCGTAAATGCATCGACACACCTCGCTACTAAAAAGAGGATTCCCACCATTCCGGCGGAGATCCCCCAGACTTTTGTGTAAAATACCATCAAATACGAACTGGCAAAAATAAAGGTAAAGTCATTTCCAAAATCTCCGAATAAATAGCCCCACTTGTCTTTGATACCAAATGGTTTTATACTGTTATTTTCATTCATAAATGATTCCTCCGATTCCTTTTGTATATTTTTCACGCGGAAAAGAAATACTTTTATCAGCATGACCAATATTTCTGTGATTTATGCAAGGAGGAAAAAAATGAAACCATTTATGGATGAGGACTTTTTGCTCTCAAATGAGACATCGGCAAGACTTTATCACAACTATGCCAAAAGTATGCCAATTTTGGACTACCACTGTCACTTAAATCCGCGCGAAATTGCAAAAGACAGGCACTTTGAAAATATTACAAGGCTTTGGCTTGAAGGAGATCACTATAAATGGAGACTCCTGCGCGCAAACGGAATCGACGAGGAATATATTACAGGTGATGCCGACGATAAAGAAAAATTCTTAAAGTGGGCGGAAACCCTGGAAAAGGCCATTGGAAATCCACTCTATCACTGGAGCCATCTGGAGCTAAAACGCTATTTTGGCTATGATGGAATTCTCTCCTCAAAAACAGCTTCTTATGTATGGGATTTTTGTAATGAGATATTAAAAGAACCGGACATGAGTGCCCGGTCGCTGATCAAAAATTCAAATGTCAGTTTAATCTGTACTACGGATGATCCGATTGACAGTCTGAAATGGCATGAAGAATTAAATGCAGATTCTAATTTTGATGTCACAGTTTTACCTACCTGGAGACCAGACAGAGCATTCCAGATCACAAACCCTGCCTATGGAGACTATCTGTTATCTCTCGGGGAAAGCAGTCACTTAAAGATTACCTCTTTTCAGACACTCTGTCTCGCTTTAAAAAGAAGAATGGGATTTTTCCAAGAGATGGGCTGCCGTATCAGCGATCACAGTTTTTCCTATATCGCCTATCACCCATGCACCGCTGACGACGTAGAAGCGATCTTTTTAAAAATATTAGACGAACGGCCTATCACAGAAGAGGAAATCCTGCAATTTCAAACGGCTTTATTGAACTTTCTTGGACGTCAATACCACAAACTAGGCTGGGCAATGCAGCTTCACTACGGTGTAAAGCGCAACAATCATGAAAAACAATTAAAACGTCTCGGTCCCGATACCGGATTTGACAGCATTGGCGTTACAGCGCCTTTAAATGAACTTGCAGACTTTCTCAATGTCTTAGCTCTCACAAATGAACTTCCGAAAACAGTGATCTATTCTCTAAACCCTAATGATAACGCGGCGATCGACACGATCATTGGCTGTTTTCAGGATGAGTCTGCAATCGGAAAAATCCAACACGGCAGTGCCTGGTGGTTCAACGACCACTATGAGGGAATGAGAGAACACCTGACTTCGCTTGCCTCGAACGGACTTTTGGGAAATTTTATTGGGATGTTGACAGATTCCAGAAGCTTTGTCTCTTATACAAGACATGAGTATTTCAGACGGATTCTCTGTGATTTAGTCGGAACCTGGGTAGAAAAAGGACAGTACCCGGATGACCACGAGATACTGTCTAAGATGATTACTGATATCTGTTATCACAATGCACTGAAATATTTTCGATTTTCAGTATAATCTCACAAAATATGATTGAATGTTACCACAGGGAGCATGTACTGCTGGCAATTGCATAGGCTCCCTTTTCCTCTGCCTGCTTTACGAGTTCCTCAGAATTCATAAATCCTCCTATGATAATTTTTCCATCATACTCTTCTCGAAAAAGATCCATATATTCGAGAGCATAGCTTCCAGGTCTTAATTCTAACATATCACACTGTACGTTCTTTAAAGACCTCAATGCCGTTTCCACGGATAGAGAATCCATAAAAGTGACTCGCCAAATCGTTTCCAATTTCATATTTTTCATCATGTTGATTTTCGCCATACTACTCTCAATCACTGCATCTACGCGGTACATTTTCTCCAACATCTGATACGCAATCTTATCATTTCCAAGACCGCCCACTAATTCTGCATTGATCATAACCTTTTTCCCAGCCGCATGACATTGATCTGATAACTGCCTCAAATTTCCGATATGTGACTGTGAAAGCAGTACATATTCACTCGCACATTCCGTTGCCTTCTCCAAATACTCTAATTTCCGCAGAGAAGGTATTACCATAACTCCCATAAATATTTCCTTCCAAATTATTCCACAGTGCCACCGAAAAATCATTCCAAATTGGCTCTATTAAATTGACAAAAGTGCATTATGAAAAGATTATATCTTTTCCAATGCACTTTGTCCATTCTTTTTGTACTGAATCGTTCCTGAATGCTTACCTTAATTTTTAATTTCTGACATTAAGCATCTCCTCACCTTTTAAGAAACGCTCAATTTCCTCATATCCGATTTCCACGGAACAACGCATCGTATCACAGGATGTTCCTGCTAAATGCGGTGTTAACGTAATATTATCTAACTGTAGATATGGGTGATCCGATGGCAATGGCTCTTCATCATATACATCGATCGCAGCGCCTCCGATACTTCTGGTCTTCAACGCTTCCACTAACGCATCGGTATCTACGATACCAGAACGCGCTGTATTGATGAAGTATGCTGTCTCTTTCATCTTAGCAAACTCTTCCTTACCCATAAAATGCTCTGTCTGCTCGGAAAGTCTCAAATGTACGGTTACAAAGTCGGACTGTGTTAACAGTTCATCCAAAGTCACGACTTCCTCTACACCCTGTTCTTTTAATTTTGCTGCATCTACAAACGGATCATACACGATAACACGGCTTCCAAAACCTTTTAATCTCTCTACCACACGGCTTCCGATATAGCCATAACCGATCAGTCCCACTGTACACATTCTCATATTGTGAATGTATGCCTGATTCGTATACTTTTTACACCATGTTCCCTCAAAGAGTAATTTGTGTCCTCTCGCAATATTTTTATTCTCCGCGATCATCATTCCAACCGTAAAGTCCGCAACTGCTTCCGCGCTTCTCCAAGGTGCATTAATTACTTTTGTTCCATTTGCCGTAAGAGCTTCCACATCCGCATTTTCATAACCACCGCGAAGAATAGCAGCCACTTCCAAATGATCACATGCAGCGATAACATCTTTATTGACAGATGCCACATGAACAGCAATGATATCTGCATCCTTACAGTTTTCCAATAAGCTTGAGCAGTTTGGAGCTGCATCTACTCCGTGCTGCTCAATCAAGAGCATTCTATCCGTAATCGGTCCCATTGCACTCATATCTTCATCTTCTACAATCTGAACCTCAACATCGTATTTCTCTTCTAACTCTTTCATCTTAGAAAATATCTCTACGGTAATTCCACCGTCTGCTACGCATAAAATTTTCTTCTTACTCATCTTTTCACCTTTTCTATTTTATCTTATTTTTCATCCCAGTAGGCTGTCATGACCTCATTCAAACGCGTCCATTCTTTGTAACGTTCCTCATACGCTGCAAAAGTACTCTCATTTGGAAGAACAGGATCTTTGATCTTAACTGCTTTTTCAAAAGCTTCTTCATAGCTCTTGTATACTCCAGCACCAATTCCTGCTGCGATTGCGGAACCGAGAGCTCCCGTCTCTTCACAGTCTACGCCCTCAATTGGAAGCTGTAACACGTCTGCAAAGATCTGATTCCATGCTTTACTTCTTGCCGTACCGCCTGTTAAACGAAGCACTTTAACTGGAAAACCTGCATTACGTAAAATATCAATATGATATTTATGGATAAACGCAACACCCTCTGCAACAGAATGGCAAATCTCTGCATAAGAAGTGTCAAGTTCAATGTTAAAGAAGTTTGCTTTTGCATTGACATGGATACTTGGCTGTGCAACAAATGGGCTAAAGAATACTTTTGCTTTTTCTACTGGCACAGATTCAATCAATTCATCCAATACTTGATAGAAGGAGACCCTTCTGTCATCTGCTTCCATCTTTGCAGTTCCTGCTAATGCTCTGGTAAACCACTCATAGTTCGATCCTGATGCTCCTGTATAAGAGCAGTTCAGATACTGTCCTTTGTACAGATATGGCATATTAGAGGAAAGACCTGGTACGATCTTATCCGAGTGTGTCTCGTTGATACACCAGGAACCTGCAACTGCTGTATAGACTTCATCTCCTGTTGCTCCGGAACCTACCAGACATGCCAAGATATCCATCATACCGCCAACAACTGGTGTGCCTTCTGCGAGGCCTGTAATTGCTGCTGCTTCTGCCGTTACAGTTCCAACGATCTCTGTTGCCTCTGCCAATTTTGGAAGAGCATCCCACATTTCCGGAATTCCATAGAGATCCAATAATTCTTTAGAATAGTCCATGGTCTCCATATCAATCATGAAAGAACCACCAAAGCAGTTCATATCTGTTGCAAATACGCCTGTCAACTGATACATAATGTAATCTTTAAATGTCAAAACGCCGCCAATCTTATCATATACATCTCTCTCGTGCTCTTTATACCAACGAAGGATTGGTCCTGGCTCGCCTGCAAAAGGTTCTCCCTTTACGATGTTGCTGATTTTTTCATATGTACCATCTTTTTTGTACATTGCGATGATATCATCTGCACGGTGATCCTGTGAGAAACATCCAGGTGCAATCACTTCTCCGTTTTTGCCTAAGAATGTAACTCCGTTTCCGAAAGATGTAACTCCGATACCAGCGATATCTGTTGGGTTGATTCCGCCTTTTGTGATTGCCTCTTTGATCGTAACAGATGCCAGTGACCACAATTCTGCAATATCAAATTCTTCAAAGTCATCTCTGCGCTTCTCAAAACGCATACTTGGTGTCGCTGCCTCTGAAACGATATTTCCGTTTGTGTCAAAAATAACTACCTTACTGGATGTGCTTCCTGCGTCGATTCCGATTAAAAATTTCCCCATAATAAATCTCCTTCTTTTTAATTAATGTCTCTTTATTACATAATGTTAATTATGCCTTGTTTGCTGATCCCATCAGATCAATTTTTTCTTTTACAACTTCTTTTAATGCCTCTAAAGGTTTTTCATTTGCTCTGCTCACCCAGATTGACATCGTAGCAGACTCATCCAATTTTTTCTTTAACTCTGTGTAATATGCACTCATCATCTCAGAGTAGATATTCAATTTACAGATACCCTTTTCAATCGCTTTCTTTACCTGATCGTCCGGTGTTCCGGAACCACCATGCATTACCATCGGAACTTTAGAGATCTCATTTAAAGTGTCAAGACGGTCAAAATGCAATTTTGGTGTATGTACATAGACACCATGAGATGTTCCAACTGCAACTGCAAGACAATCTACGCCTGTTTCGTCGATGAAACGTTTCATCTCATCTGGATTTGTCAGATAATCATCTGGATTATCATAATCGTTATCTGCTTTTGCCTCACCGGATATAATACCATCTCCTACGTGTCCCAATTCTGCCTCTACTGTTGCGCCATGGGCGTGTGCATACTCAGCAGCTTCTTTGGAAAGACGAATGTTTTCCTCCAATGGATGCTCAGAAGCGTCATACATAACAGAAGTAAATCCTGCGTCCACACATTTTTTCAAGAAATCCATATCCTTTGCATGATCTAAATGAAGACATACAGGAACACTTGCTTTTTTAGCCATCTGGCTTAAGCTGTAAACCCAGTAATCCAGCATATCGCCATTACCCTGTACTAAATCAGGTGTCAGACCCATAAGGATAACCGGAGATTTTTTCTCCTCAGCTGCCTCCACAATCTTGATTGCCATTTCAATGGTACTTGCATCGAAAGCTCCGACACAATATTTTTCTTTTCTTGCTTTCTCAAGCATATCTTTGATATTTACTAACGCCATTTTTTCCTCTTTTCCTCCTTGTCCTTCTAACGCATCAACATTCCGCCCGTTGCGTCCAATGTGATTCCTGTCAAATAATCAGCTTTCTGAGAAGCCAGGAAAACAACTGCATTTGCGACTTCTTCCGGCTCTGCAACTCTTCCAATCGGAATTCTGCTCTTATAATAGTCCTCACGTTCTTTTAAAGCTTCATCTGTCATCGGTGTTCTCACCATTCCAGGCGCTACCGCATTGACATTGATACCGTGCGATGCCATCTCTCTTGCCAGTGAAATGGTGAAGCCCACCAATCCTGACTTGGAAGCCGCATAATGTGCATGCCCCGTTGTCGAACCGTGAAAAGCTGCCTGTGAAACAATATTGATGATTTTTCCGGTCTCTTTTTTCGCAAGTTTTTTCTGAATGAAATATTTACTTAAGATGAAAGGAACCTCTAAATTTACCTTCATGGTATTTTCAAACTCTTCCTCTTCCATCTCCACAACATATGCTGTTGGCCAGATACCCGCATTGTTCACCAGTACATCCAGACGGCCATAACGCTCTTCCACCGTCTCCATCATTTTCTTCAAATCTTCTTTTTTCGATATATCAATACAGATTCCAGATATCTCCGGTCTGTATTTTTCCTGCATCTCTTTTACCAGCTCTTCCAGAAGTTTTTCGCTTCTTCCTGTGAACACGGGGATAGCCCCTTCCTGTGCTGCAACTTCACCGATTGCTTTTCCAAGACCTTTGGTACTTCCGGTTACTAGAATCACTTTATCTTTCAGACCAAAATCCATGAAAGATCCTCCTCTTTCTATTTTCTAAAAATCTTTCTGCATGATCTCACAGAGCAATATCGGAGAATTCGTAAATGCATCTACGGTTCCTCCTGCCAAATGCGGTGTGATTGTTACATTGTCCAAAGTTACCAGTGGATAATCTTTTCCTGGCGGTTCCTCGTCAAATACATCGATTGCAGCTCCGCAGATCTGATAATTCTTCAATGCCTCATAGAGAGCTTCCTCATCCACGAGTCCGGAACGTGCGGTATTGATCAAATATGCCGTCTTTTTCATCAACGCCAGTCTCTCTTTATTGATTAAGTGATGTGTCTCTTCTGTCATACGAGAATGAAGTGTAACAAAATCAGATTCTTTCAGTAATTCTTCTAAAGAAACTAACTGAACATAATCTGGAGCGCTCTTGGCATATGGATCATAAGCTAAGATCTTCATATCAAATCCTTTCATTCTCTGTGCCACTAACTGTCCAATCTTTCCGAGTCCTACAATTCCTACTGTCTTTCTCTGGAAATCAGGAACCGTATCTTTATTAGTATAATCGCGTACCCATTTTCCTTCTTTCAGGTTGCTGTGAGCTTTTGCGATATTTCTGCTCTCACAGATCATCATTCCCACTGCGAAATCTGCCACTGCACAGGCATTTCTTCCTGGTGTATTGTAGACTTTGATCCCTTTTTCTTTTGCATAGGCTTCATTGACATTCTCAATACCACCGCGGAGAACGCCGATCGCTTTCAAATGATCACAGTAGTCAATCAATCTTTTTGTCATTGTACAGAACTGTGTAATGATGATATCTGCATCTTTTACTGCATCCAGAATTTCCTGTGGAGGTTCATAACTCTCGCTTCCCTCGGTCTCGACTCTCAGATTGATATTCTGAAGTTCTTCATAGTCTTTTAATGGCCACTGAATGGTTACTACCTCATGTCCAGCTTCTGCAAATGGCTGAAAGCCTTCTTTGATGTACTGTTCAGGGATCAATAAATCCCCAATTCCTACAATTTTCATTGTTTTCCTCCCGTTTATTCTATAGTAATTTTTTTAGTACTCTTTTTAATAGATTAATCCGTATGCTTTTTCCTTCCACCCCTTTTCCATTTTTTCAAAAACAAGGATTCATTCTTTCCAAAATCCAAAAATCGCCCAGGAAAAAAACTTCTTTTCCCTGGGCGAATCTCCTACACAATTCATCCTTGTCTCTTTTATTGTAATGTACAATAGCTCTTCTATGGACTTATAATAACAAATTACTCCTTTTTTGTCAACCTTTTTTCTGACTCTTATCCATCTCTTTTTCTAGTTCACTGACTTCAATTCCAAGCTCTTCCAGTTGCTTTTCATCTACCGAACTTGGAGCCTGTGACATCAGACAGGAAGCGTCTTTTACTTTTGGAAATGCTATGACATCACGGATAGAATCGCACTGCATCATCAACATCACCATACGATCCAGACCATAGGCAAGTCCCGCATGAGGAGGGACACCATATTTGAAGGCATCTAATAGGAATCCAAACTGTTCATGTGCCTGCTCTTTTGTAAATCCGAGCACTTCTAACATTTTTTCTTGAATGTCATTTTGATGAATACGGACAGAACCACCGCCAAGTTCGGTACCATTCAGTACAATATCGTACGCTTTCGCGCGCACAGCTCCTGGATCAGAGTCAATCTTATCCCAGTCCTCCTCCATCGGCATTGTAAATGGATGATGCATTGCCATAAAACGATTCTCTTCCTCAGACCATTCCAACAGCGGAAATTCCGTTACCCACAGAAAATGATATTGGCTTTTATCCAATAATTCCAACTGGCGTGCAAGTTCTAATCGAAGTGCTCCTAAGACGTCCCATACCACCTTATTTTTATCGGCCGCAAACAGCAATAAATCGCCCGGTTCTCCTTCCATTTTCTCCACAAGTGCCTGTAACGTCTCCTCGGACATGAATTTTGCAAACGAAGATTTGTAGGTTCCATCTTCATTTACAGCCAAATATGCGAGTCCTTTTGCGCCATAGCCTTTCGCAAATTCCACGAGCTTATCTATCTTTTTACGCGGCATAGCGCCCTGTCCTTTGGCATTGATTCCGCGAACAGAACCGCCATTTTCCAGTGCTCCCGTAAAGACTCCAAATCCACAATCTTTTACAACGGAAGATACCTCTGTCAGCTCCATACCAAAACGGGTATCTGGCTTATCAGAACCAAAACGATCCATCGCCTCCTGCCAGGTCATTCTCGGAATTGGAAGTGAAACTTCTATGCCAATTGCTTCTTTAAACACATACGCTAACAGTCTCTCATTGACATCAATCACATCATCTACATCCACAAAGGCGAGTTCCATATCTGCCTGTGTAAACTCCGGCTGCCTGTCTGCTCTTAAATCTTCGTCGCGGAAACATCTCGCAATCTGAAAATAGCGGTCATATCCCGAACACATCAATAACTGCTTATAGAGCTGCGGGGACTGTGGAAGAGCATAAAAGGAACCTGGATGTACACGGCTTGGAACCAGATAATCTCTTGCTCCTTCCGGTGTGGACTTCATCAGAATCGGCGTCTCGATTTCCAAAAAACCTTCCTGCTCCATAAAATTGCGAAGCAGCATAGCTACTTTGCTCTTCATCATAATATTTCGCTGCAGATCCGGTCTTCTCAGATCGAGATAACGGTATTTTAGGCGGACTTCATCTTTCGTCTGGCAGTTTTCCTCAATTGGAAACGGCGGCGTCTCCGCCTCAGAGAGAATACGCATGTCTTTCGCAATGACCTCGATATCTCCTGTCTTTAAATTTTCATTTACTGCCGCACTTCTTTTTTGCACTACACCGATAACAGCCACCACGAACTCATTCCTCAGGGTTCCGGCTTTTGCAAAATTTTCCGCGCCAACCTGCGGTTCATCGAAGACCACTTGCAGCAATCCGCTTCTGTCTCTTAAATCTATAAAAATTAAACTTCCCAGATTTCTTCTCTTTTGCACCCACCCCATCACGGTTACAGTCTCTTCGATATTCTGGTTCGAGACTTCCGTGCATCTGTGTGTCCTGTGCAATCCTTTCATTGATTCTGCCATTTTTTATTTTCCTCCATCTATATCACTCGTCCATTTTAGCGGCGAAAGACTTCTACAATTTCCTCATATCCCTCTTTTGCCAATTGTTCTTTTTGGAATTTTTTATTTTTATTCATACGGCTGATTAGCACTTGTAAGCCCTCTTTCCGCTCTTTTTGTGCTTTCTGTATGACTTCGCAAAGTTTATCAGAAGAGTATCCTTTCTCAATCAAATAGGCTTTCTTTTTCGGCTGGGTTGGAATCTGGAATCCGCTCTCTAATAGCAGGAGCACAATCCGCTCAAATCCAATCGAAAATCCGCATGCAGGAACATCTTTTCCTGTAAACCTGCCGACCATCTTGTCATAGCGGCCTCCGCCTCCGCAGCTTCCGCCAAATTCCGGAATCGCAATCTCGAAGATAGTTCCCGTATAATAGGACATCCCCCTGACCAGTGTCGGATCAAAAACCATCTCAAAATCGGCTTCTTTTGTCGCCTCCACACTCGCAATAATCTCCTGCAAGCCCTCTGCAACCTCTTCTTCTAATTCTTCTTTTAAAGTATCTGCCAGATAGGCAACTCCGTTATCTGTCGTCTCAATTTCCCGGAACAGCTTCAAGTATTTTTCGATAGACGTTTTTGCATAACCTTCATTTTCCAGCTCCTGTGCTACTCCCTCTAGCCCGATCTTGTCCATTTTGTCCAAAATAATAAAGACAGTATCATAATCTTCCTCGGCAAATCCGCTGTATTTTGCCATGGCTTTTAGGATTCTTCTCTCGTTAATGCGAATCTGGAAACTTTTAAATCCCAATTTTCCAAGAGTTGTCGTCGTCGCTAAAATCAATTCGATCTCCGCTAAATTACTCGGTTCGCCTAAAATATCAATATCACATTGCATGAATTGGCGGTAACGGCCTCTCTGCGGCCTGTCCGCTCTCCACACATTTCCCATCTGAAGTGCTTTAAATGGAGATGGAAGATCATTGGCATTGTTAGAATAATAGCGCACCAATGGCACTGTCAGATCGTAACGCAGTCCCATATCGACCACATCCAAATCCGTCTTTGCTGTCTCTAAATTCAACTTTTCTCCGCGCTTTAAAACCTTAAAAATTAATTTTTCATTCTCTCCGCCCTGTTTGCTGCTGAGATTTCCAATATCTTCCAGACACGGGGTCTCGATTGAAGTAAACCCAAACCTGCCGTATGTCTCTTTGATGACATCG
This sequence comes from Lachnospiraceae bacterium, assembly GCA_022790905.1. GTDB lineage: Bacteria > Bacillota > Clostridia > Lachnospirales > Lachnospiraceae > Maccoyibacter. The sequence goes on from JAAVYC010000218.1 coordinate 14,942, forward strand.
ATGACATAATCTCGAATCTGCATCTCCTGCGGCAGAATATCTTTCATTCCATTGACCGGCTTCTTCTTTAATGCCATTGTAGTTCCTCCATCCTCTTTCTCTCTTTTTACTATAGGAATCTATCTCAAAACTTACATTTTGTCAATATATCTTACTATATCGTTTGCAACTTTCCCCAAAACAACAACGTACGTAAGAATTTCCTATACAGAAAGAAACAGCCTCGTTTTTATGAGACTGTCCTTTCATTCTATATTTTTTTAAAGGGGGTATTTTTTACTAATTTTTTTAAGCATAATATCCTGCCATGAAACCACTCAATGCGTTCACTCTGAGGTTCCCCATTGCAATGGCATCTCCGGCCGGTTGTACCTCGATTCCGGCTTCGATCAATTCCTCTTCCAATGTTCCTCCTGCCGGTCTCTGTCCTGTAGCTGTGATTAGAATATCATCTTCCACAAACTGCATATTTCCTTCTTTGTCCTGATAATGTACACCGTTTTTCTCTATTTTCTTTACGGCAGCGCCTGTCTGCGCATTTACTCCGCCTTTTTCCAGCTCCTCTAAATCACGCATTCTATGAGAAGCTTCCTGTCCGTTGGAAAGTGTCGGGAGCATCTCCAAAATAGTGATTTGATTATCTGTCTGCAATAGCGTCAATGCTGTCTCGCATCCTACGTTTCCACCGCCGATAATTGTGATTTTCTTTCCTTTTGGCTTTGCTGCGCTCGCAAGAACGTCCCAGCATTCTTCCGCCCGCTCAATTCCCGGAATCGGAGGAACGAACGGTTTTGATCCTGTCGCTAAAATGACTTTATCCGCCTGCATATCCTGAATTGCTTTTACGGTTGCTTCTGTATTCAGCAATACTTTTACGCCTTTGTTTTCTACTTCCTGCTTGAAATAGCCAATCGCCTTTGCAACCATTTCTTTGGAAGGAGGCACTGCCGCAAGATGCATCTGTCCGCCCAATCGGGAACTTTTTTCCATCAGCGTTACTTTATGACCACGCGAAGCTGCCGTAATTGCCGCCTGCATACCGGTGATGCCGCCGCCCACAACGACAACCGTTTTTGCCACACGCACCTGCGGAAGGTTCTGATCGTCGTATTTGCTCTCAAATCCTGCCGTCGGATTTAGTGCACAGCGGATACCGCGTTTTGCCCCGATACTTGCATAACATCCTTCCAGGCAATTCAGGCATGTGCGGATCTCATTCTCACGTCCAAGCAAAAGCTTGTTTGCAAAATCCGGATCACAAATATTCTGGCGTCCTACACATACGAGATCCGCGATTCCGTCTTTTACAGTCTGTTCGCACATCTCTCCCGTACGAATTTTTCCGACAATTGCAACCGGCGTTTTCACATGTGGTTTTACAGCCCTTGCCAGATCCAGACGATTTCCGTCCGGTTTTTCAGAAGTCTCGGAAGCGCCGTTCCATTTATATTTGATTCCCGTCGTGATATTGATTAAATCCACCGGCTCGTTATCAATCATCTCTGCAATCTTTACTCCCTCGTCCAGTAAAAGACCTCCGTTTGGATCCCAGTCTTTGACTGCAAGACGAACACTAATGATAAATTTCGGACCGCAGGCTTCGCGAATCGCGCGGATGATTTCGATTAAAAATCTGGATCTGTTCTCTGTAGAACCACCGTATTCATCTGTACGGGTATTTGTCTTCGGAGAAAGAAATTGACCTAAAAGATAGCCATGTCCCGCATGAATTTCCACACCGTCAAATTTTGCCGCCTGCGCATTTTTTGCTCCGGCTACAAATTTATCGATCAGTTCACGGATTCCCTCTGCTGTCAGTCCGTGTACATCTTTTTCCGGAATATCTACTGGACCTACCATTTCCACACCTGGTTTTACCAGAGAACGATTGCCTGCATGGTGAAGCTGCAACAGTATCTTTGTGCCATATGCATGAACGGTATCCGTAATCTGCTGAAACATCGGAATTGCCTGCGGATTATTGATGCGAAGCTGGATCTGTCCGCCGAGACCTGCCGGCGCATCAATAGATGTAAATTCAGTAATAATCATGCCGACGCCGCCTCTGGCTCTTCTCTCATAATAATCACACAGCGCCTGAGTCGGATTTCCATCGCCGTCGCACAGGCTGGTATCCATCGCCGGCATTACAATTCTGTTTTTTAACATAACTCCGCCGAGACGAAATTTTGAAAATAAATTTGCATATTTCATAAATATCTTACTCCTTTTCCTAATTGATTCAATCACATCCTACTAAAAACAGAAAACGATCTTTGTCCTCATTCTTCGGATTTTTTGAATCTATATCCATTCTATCAAATATTTTTAATTAATTTTTTTCTGAATATGGATGAAGTATGCATCTGCGTCCTTCTCTTAAGTACAGACCATGGCATTGATTACAACTAACACATCTTGACTCAGGCTGCCCTTCCTTTAATCTTGTAAGTAAGTCCGGTTCCGCTATAAATGGACGGGACATAGAAACCATATCAATCCCAGATTCCAAAACCTTTTCCATATCATCTAGATTTCGGATTCCTCCGACCAAAATCATCGGCACGTCATATTTTTTCCGAAGTTTTGTTGCTTCTCTCAAATAATAGCAATGCTCTTCTTTGGAAAAGGTCGAGAAATCATAGCCGCTCAGCTCTACCGCTTCTACTTCCAATTCTTCCAATATTTCCATAAAACAGTGCAGATCTTTCCAATAATCCTGGTTTTGCTCATAAGAATTGGAATTGATTTTTATAAGAACAGGATAATCTTCTCCACATGTCTGTTTTATTTCCTCTACAATGCGTCTAACGATTCGGATACGATTCCGTGCTGTTCCTCCATATTCATCTTGCCGTCTATTATACCCATAACTCACATATTCACATAGCAAAAATCCATGTGCCACATGCACTTGTACCGCATCAAAACCAGCTTGTTGAGCAAGATATGCAGCCATTCCAAAATCCCGTACTGTATCATCAATTTCCTGCAAAGTCATGGCATGGGCGACTCTTCCATTGCCAAGAAATATCTGTGAAGGAGCCGCCGGTTCTCTCGGCACCAAAGCGCCAGCTCCCGCATGAGAAAGCTGTGCTACAATTTTTGCTCCGTTTCCATGGACTCTCTTTGTTATTTTCTGCATTTTAGACAAATGCTTCGGTTCACACATCGACGTCTGATTTGGTTTTGCCTGCCCCTGTAAAGAAACATAAGTATGTCCCGTAATCAGCAATCCCACTTCATTTTTGGATAATTCGTCAAACATCTGATACTCCATCTGACTAAAAGATCCATCCAAATTACCCATTGCTGTATTGGTAGCGCTCCTTACAATGCGGTTTCTTACAAACATCCTTTTCAACCGAACAGGCTGAAATGCCAAATGTTCTTTTTCATGATCGTACATTATTTTACCTCTTTTGTATGATTTTTCATTTATAATACACTGTTTAACGATAATCAGGCAGGTCAATTTCCAGTATTCTGGAGGGACAGAATAACTGTCCCTCCTGCTGGTTTTATAAATTAAATAGATAGCTGCTCATTTAAAATCCCTGATACTCATTGATTTCTGGGAAAGTCTTCTCTTTAAGCGCGTCGTAAGCATTGTTGAAAATCTTATAAAGCTTATCGTAAATCGCTACATTTTCCGGAATTGGCTCGTAACGTCCGGTTACATGAACCATATTGTCCGCCGCTTCCTGAAGATCTTTATACATGCCGCCTCCAACGGTTGCGATCATCGCCGCACCGAGAGCAGTTGCCTCTTCATTATCCGTTGTCTCAACCGGAACATTTAATACGTCGGCAACAATCTGACACCACAGAGAGCTTCTTGCTGCACCACCGGAAAGACGAAGCACTTCAAACGGAGGAAGTCCTGCCTGCAATTCTGTCTCCCACATATCACGGATATCATAGACAACACCTTCCATAACGGCACGTGTGATTTCCGCACGGCCATGTGCAAACGTAAATCCGAGGAAGCCTCCGCGAGCTGCCGCATCATAGTGCGGACAATTTGCGCCTGCATTCCATGGCAGATAGATCAACCCGTCGCTTCCGACATTCGCTTTTGCTGCAATAGATGTCATGATATCATAAACATCGACTTTTGAATCACCAGCCATGGTAAGACTAAATACTTCCGGATACATCGCATCACGCAGCCATCTGAAAGAAGATGCTGCTGCATTGGAGTGACACTCTAATTCGTATTGCCCATCCATCGGTGTTCCCAGTACCCATGCTGAGCAGGATGGATCGCGGATTGGTTTTGCAGAATGTCCCACTAAGAGTCCGCAGGTACCCATAACTAGGGAAGCAAGACCTTCATGGTTATTTCCAAGTCCGATTGCCGCACACTGATGATCGCCACATCCGACAACGATCGGAATGCCCGCTACCAAACCAGTCTTCTCTGCCACTTCTTCCGTTACGTAGCCGATCACCGTACCTGCCGGCTGATTTCCTGCATATTTTTCAAGATTTACTCCAAAAATATCTGCAAGCTCCGGATCAAATTCCATCGTATCTCCATTGTGAAGTCCATACCAGCCAATATCTTCCTTATCGTCAATATATCCTTCTACTCCATAAGCATTGGCAGCCAATGCGTGAATGGTATGAATTACTTCTGCTTCTTCATAAACCTGCGGCTCATGTTCTTTTACCCAGTAAATCTTTCCGTTTGGAAGTGTTGTGGAGTGAAGCGGGAATGCTGTCTTTTGATAATAATCTTCCGGTGTAAGACCTTTATCTGCCAATACCTTTGTCATCCAGTCAAATCTTTCCTGGCAGCGAAGATCCTGCCACATAATGATATCTCTTACAAACGTTCCGTCTTTCTTTCTCATAACAAAACTGGAGCGCATAAATGTAAAGGACAGACCACCGATCTCATTTGGATCAATTCCAGACTCGTCCATTGCGGTACGAGTGGTCTCATACATTCCATCAATCATTGTCTGTGCATCCAATTCACAGAGTCCTGCTCCCGGAAATTTTAATGGATTTTCATGATAAGCCAATCCGACAATCTTACCTTTTAAGTCTACCACCAGTGTCCGCACACCTGTTGTGCCTGCATCTATTGCAATTACATATTTTTTCTCTGCCATTTGAAACCTCCTAATCGTATTTTGCCGTTTTTCCTACATTATCTTTTCTTTTCAGTCTTCCTGTATTCTCCCCAACAATCCTTCTTATAATTTTTTCCCCTCCTTCTACTTGTATTACAAGTTCATGCTTGTGTTTATACAATATACAAGTTATACATGTTTGTCAACTCATTATTATAGTTTCTATCTTTTAGATAAACTTTTCACTTCATTTTTATTCATTTTTCACAATTTATAGAGATAAAAAAGACTATTTATACGATCAACCCTTGAACTTGTATATATTTTTTAAACAAGTTCGAGATTGACATTTTCTGTTATGTGAATTATACTGTATGATAAGTTGTATACACGGCATTAATCAGATATCACCAATAAACCCTATGATCAGATTTAGAATATTTCGTTCTAGATTTGCAAAATAGATAAAAATTTTCAGATGATTTATCAAGGAGGAAAGCAGAATGCCAACACCAGGAAAAGTATTACATCAAATGGTCGAACAAGACCTCCGGCAAAAAATTCTGACCGGAGAATGGGAACCCGGCCAAATGATTTCATCAGAAAACGAGCTCGCTGCTGAGTATAATATCAGCCGTATGACCGCCCGCACTGCTATTACCCATTTGGTAGGCGCTGGTTTATTATATCGAATCCACGGAAAAGGAACCTTTGTAGCTGCTCCAAAAAATATTCCGAGGACTCCATCCTATACCTGTATCCGTAATCAATTAGAATTACATGGTACAGAAATTCAGACCAATATTCTCACTTTGGAAGAGCGTCCCGCCACACAGGGTATCGCAAACCATTTAAATATTACGGCAGATTCCCCTGTCTATTACATGGAAAGCATACGAATCGCTGATAA